>JABEVH010000207.1 GCA_013043915.1 Pseudomonadales bacterium | reverse complement strand
TTAGCGAGGGACATTTACAGCAGGCTCTGGCCGAACAAAAATCTTCGGGTAAAAAACTAGGTCGTGTGTTGGTGGATTTGCAGTTAGTTCGTGAAGATGATCTTTTGCAACTGCTGGCTCAGCAACTTAAAATCCCATTCATTGATCTCGATACCTACCCCTATAAACTGGAGTTCTCCAAGCAGTTACCTGAAGCTCTGGCGCGCCGGTTTCGTTCCATCCTGTTGAGTGAACAGGATGGCCGCTACCTGATCGGCATGTCTGACCCTTTGGATATTCATGCACTAGATGAATTGCAGCGACGGCTCAACCGCATCGTCAGTACGGCCGTGGTGCGAGAACACCAACTACTCTCAGCCATCGATAGCCTATACAGCAAACAGGATGAGATTGCTTCCCTAGCCGGTGAGCTTGAAGATGAGCTGCGTGAATCTGATATTGATATTGCGACCCTGGCCAGCGGCGCCACCGCAGCCGATGCCCCGGTTGCTCGGTTGCTGCAAAGCCTGTTTGAAGATGCGGTACGCTTAGGTGCTTCTGACATTCATATCGAGCCAGATGAAAGCGTCATGCGCATACGCAAACGTATCGATGGCATCCTGCATGAGCAGGTGATGAACGAACGGCGCATTGCTGCCGCAGTGGTACTTAAGCTCAAGATTCTCTCGGATCTGGATATTTCAGAAAAGCGCCTGCCTCAAGATGGCCGATTCGGCATCAAGGTATTGGGTAAAAATATTGATGTACGTCTTTCCACACTACCCACATCCTACGGTGAATCTGTAGTGCTGCGCTTGCTCGATCATTCCAGCAGTATATTATCCTTAGATAATGTTGGCATGCCCGCGTCACTATTGCAGCGCTTTCGTGCTGCCATACAGCGTCCGCATGGCATGATTTTAGTAACGGGCCCTACCGGTTCAGGTAAAACCACCACCTTGTATGGGGCTCTCGGTGAAATCAACCAACCCGACATCAAAATAATTACTGTTGAAGACCCTATTGAATATCAATTGCCTCGCGTCGTTCAGGTTCAGGTCAATGCCAAAATTGAACTTACCTTTGATCGTGTCTTGCGCTCAGCACTTCGCCAGGATCCCGACGTAGTCATGATCGGTGAAATGCGTGATTACGAGACCGCACAAATAGGTCTGCGAGCTGCTATCACTGGACATTTAGTGTTCAGTACGCTGCATACTAACGACTCCATCAGCGCAGCCATGCGCTTTATCGACATGGGGGTAGAGCCCTATATGGTTGCCAGCGCCCTGCGTGCTATCCTGGCGCAGCGTTTGGTACGGCGACTTTGCGTACACTGCAAAACTGTTGATGACAACCCTGATGAATACCTCGACCTGCTGATTCGTGTCACCGGCGCAGAACGCCCCGTCACAACATTTTATAAGGCTCAAGGTTGCCGCCAGTGCAATATGGCTGGTTACAAAGGGCGTATCGGCGTTCACGAATGGCTGGAATTCACTGAGGCCATGACCCATGCCTTACGTGAAGCTGACCAGAATGCCTTCGTCGCCGCAGCAAGAGCCAGCCCTAACTATCATCCCCTGGCGCTAACCGCTTTGGAGCTAGCAGCTAAGGGCCTGACTTCTCTGGCCGAGGTTACACGCTTAGTTGAGGCGGCGGATTAAGCCATGTCAAAATTTCGCTATGAAGGGCGAAACGCGCAAGGTACACGGGTGCAAGGCAACCTGGAAGCCAGCCATTCTGGAGCCGCCGCCCGACTCCTTAGCCAACGTCAGATCATCCCGCTGCGTATCACGGAAGAAGCGTCTGGAAGCGATATCCTAGAGCAGATCAATACGTGGCTCAGCCGTAAACCTCCCTCAACCGAAGATCTGATTTTATTCTGTCGACAAATGCATGCCCTGACCAAGGCTGGTGTCCCGATTGTGCGCGCACTGACCACGCTAGCGGGTTCCAGTCGTTCAACCACCCTACGTGAGCACCTCAGCGACTCTGTTCGCCAGCTGCAGTCAGGACAGGATTTAACCCAGGCACTGGGGCAACATCCTGAGTCCTTTTCTCCCTTGTTCGTCAACATGATTCGGGTAGGAGAGAACACCGGACGCTTAGAAGAGTCCTTTATCGAGCTGGCGCGACACCTTGATCGGGAACGCGATACACGTAAGCGCATCCAGCAGGCAACCCGTTACCCTACTTTCGTTATCATCGCCCTCATCATCGCTTTAGGGATCATCAATTTTTTTGTGATCCCAGCCTTTGCCAGTGTCTTTGCCAAACTGCATGCCCAGCTACCCCTACCAACCCGCATTCTCGTTGCCAGCTCACATTTCATGATACATGACGGCTGGTTAGTCGCCTTGGTTTGTGTGGCAGGCTTTATCCTGCTACGTCGACATATCCAGACCCCGCTAGGACGCTACCAGTGGGACCGTTTCAAGCTACGCATACCCTTGGTCGGCAGCATCTTTGAACGCATCATGCTCAGTCGCTTTGCGCGATCTTTTGCCATGATGATGCGATCAGGCATACCCGTCATACAAGCTTTGCAAGTGATCTCTCGTGCGGTGGATAACGACTATATAGGCGCTGCCATACGCGGCATGGCTGATCAGATTGAACGCGGTGACACCATCACCCGAACCGCTACGGCCACCGGCATGTTCTCACCCTTGGTGCTGCAAATGCTGATGGTGGGTGAAGAGTCCGGAACGTTGGAAGACATGCTGACCGAGGTCTCAACTTTTTACGATGAAGAAGTGGACTACGACCTCAAACAACTGACCGATCGCATCGAACCCCTACTATTACTGGGTGTGGGTGCTATCGTTCTTGTACTGGCCTTAGGGGTATTCCTGCCGCTATGGAACTTAAGCTCCGTGATGCTGCACCATTGAGTACCTACCGACCACAGGGAGCTACCGCCCTGGAAAATGTGGTCGTCCTCATGGTCATCGCTGTTTTGCTGGTCAGTATACTCCCCGCTTTTGGCCATCTGATCAGCCACCTACGTGACAGCAAAGTACGCTTGGCTGGACAGGCATTTTTACAATCCATGTCTATACTTCATGAAGAATGGCGTATTCATAACCAGCAGGACGTGCCTACGCAAGGAATTCCCGGCGAAGGCAAGGTCAGGCTCAGTGCTGTAGGCTGGCCTGAAGGGACGAACGATGCAGCCCGAAGTAGTGGGTTGCATGCGTGTCTTAGAATCTGGCAAGCCCTGATGCAGGATAGTGATGTCACTATCACCACTGACCCTGAAGGCGATGCCGATTTTTTGGCAACCCACCCTGCGCCTGGATTATGTATCTACCGTTACCAGAGCATGGATAGCGACACCCACACGCGGCTACTTATTTATCAAGTGGGTACTGCAAATTTAACCACAGTTATTCATTGAAACAGAGCGGAGATTTATCCATGAAATCACAACAAAGCGGTTTTACCCTGATCGAACTGGTCATGGTGATTGTCATCATCGGTATTTTAGCTGCGGTGGCCTTGCCAAGGTTTGCCAATCTGGGACAGGAAGCCCGCTATGCTTCCCTGCAAGGAGCGCATGGCGCCGCTGCATCAGCCCTGGCCATCGTACACAGTACCGCACTGGTTACTCCGAATCTCCCAGGCGGAAACGGTACAGTCACCTTGGAAGGCACACCTATCCCCGTCGCCAATTACTACCCAACTAATATGGCAAGTTTGGCGCTTGCTGCACAGCTAAGTGTTAATGACTATACCATTGGGGCTACCGTTACCCCAATTAATGCAGCTAAAGCAACCTGTTCATTTGGTTATACGCCAGCCACGGCAACCGTCGCTGCAATTCTCGGAACCATACCTTTAACATCTATAGCCGCAGGGTGCTGAGCCAGGATACTCTTTGTCTCATGGTCAGGCCATGTTTTGGATACACCTTGATTGAGCTGATCGTGGTCATGGTTATCATTGGGGTCTTGTCGGCTATTGTTGGTCCACGGTTCTTTTCAAAATCTACGTTTGATGAGAACCGTTTTGAAGAGGGGCTGCTTAATGCAGCCCGTTACGCGCATGATTATGCCGTCACCAGTGGTTGTGACGTGCAAATGAACTTGACCAGCACGTCTTATACCCTCAGCACCGATAGCGGTTGCCTGACCTCGCCAACACCTCCGACGTTCAGCACCCCTTTAGCCAACCCTTTTACTATGGATGGGACCACGCTTTCTGACACAGCGCCTTCGGGACTGAGTTTGTCAGGTTTAATGGGCACGGTGGTATTTGCTCCTGACGGCACGATACACAGTCCCAACTGGAACAGTGCCAGCGTTAACAACCAGACGTTGACGGCCACCGGTAGTTCAGGGACCACAACCTTTACCTTTTACGGCTTGTCCGGCTATGTCGACTGAACGTGGGGTTACCCTCATTGAGCTGGTGATTGCCATCGTCATTATCGGCATCGCTGCGGGTGCCTTGTACATCGCCATGGGAGCGATCAATGGTCATTCCTCAGACCCCCTGATCAGCGAACAGGCTGCGGCCATCGCCAGTGCCTATATGGAAGAAATCACCTCCAAGGCCTTTGTTGATCCTGGGCTGGCGGCAACTGCCCCGGCATGTAGCGGCCCGGTTGAACCTCGCGCATCCATGAACAATATCAGCGATTATAACGGCCTTTCCGATGCCGGGGCTCATGATCAATACGGTAATGCTGTAGCTGGATTGGGGTCTTATAACATCAAAGTGACCGTTGCCAATCCTGCCACCTCATGGCAAGGCATTTCGGCAGCCGATGTGTTACGTGTCGACATCACGGTATCATTCCCCACCACCGGCCAGAGTTATGCCCTGACTGCCATGCGTACGAGGTACTGAGCCATGCACAATTCACGTGGCTTTACCCTGGTGGAGTTGATCATTGCCATGGTGTTGATGGGCATCATCGTGGCGGTGCTGGCACCCCTGGCGGCTCACCCCTTTACGGCTTACCAATCGGGCAAGGAACGCGCCATGCTCGTGGCGCTGGCCGATGATGATTTTTTCTTGATGCTGCGTGATGTGCACCAGGCGCTTCCCAACAGCCTGCGTGTCAATGCTGCCGGCACGGCCTTTGAGATGATCCATGTAGAAAACGCCGGCCGTTACCGAGCCGTGGCTTCCAACCTGGCCGGGTCAGACACCCTGGATTTCACACAGCCTGATAATAGCTTTCAAGTAGCAGGCTCCTTGCCTAATCCAACGGCCGGAACACAACTGGTCATTTATCATACCGGTCAACCTGGGGCTGATGCCTATGCGGGTGATGCTGTTGTCACCCCAACTAACACGGGCATCACCAGTATACCGGGGGTACCTGAGAGTCTGGTTAAATTATCCAGCGCGCATCAGTTTCCTTACCCATCGCCTACTCAGCGCTTTTATCTGATCGACACCCCCATTAGCTACCTGTGTAAAAACAATCAACTCTGGCGCTATGACCAATACGCGCTGCAACCAGTCGCTGCCTCTCCTCCTGCCGGTGCCAGATTTACGCTGGTCAGCGATGATGTGACCGCCTGTACTTTCACTTACCAGCCCGGTACAGCAACACGTGCTGGTGTGATCAGTCTACAGTTAACCTTAAGTGCTAATGGCGAAACCATTCAACTGTTGGAGCAGGGCAATGTCCCCAATGGCATTTAAATCGCGCCAACGCGGGGTTGCCCTAGTCTTTGCTATTTTTATTGTTATTGTTATTGCCAGTACCATTGCCTTGCTGGTGCAATGGGTTTCACTAAGCACCCAGACCAGCAGTCATCAGATTCTTCATACACGAGCCCTAGCAGCAGCCCAATCTGGGCTCGACTGGGAAATTTATCAGCTGGTCCATAGTTCTAGTTGCAACTCGACCAGCTTGATCTTGACTGACGGTACTTTAGCGGGATTTACCGTTAAACTGACCTGCCAGGCAGTCGGCCCTATCAATGAGGGTGGTATTAATCATACCTGGTATATGCTGACGGCAAGGGCAATGTCTGGAACCGTCGGACAACCCGATATGGTCTCTCGAGAATTGGAAACTTCGGTATGGCTATGAAAATTTTGGCAGTCTGCTTCTTGCTGCTGAACGAAGTAGCATGGGCTGGCTTTCCAACAGCTTTTCCACCGACGGTCACCGGTGATGGCCTTTATGGTCAGTACTACAATTATCCTACTGACCCCTTAGGCTATACGCCCCCTGCAGGGGGCTCATTAACCTTAAGCCGCACCGACCCTACCATCAATTTTAATTGGAGTGGTACCTCTACTCCAGGCCCCTCCGTACAACAAGCCCAGTTTGCAGCGGTATGGACAGGCGCTGTTTATATCCCGCATGGCGGATTGTGGAAGTTTGCGACACAAACTGATGATGGTGCCAAACTTTGGATAAATCTCTCCGGCTTAGGATTCAGTGACCCCAACAACTTGATCGTGAGCGCATGGCAATTACAGGCGGCCACCCTAGATCAGGGCCAACTTAATCCCTACCGGGTCCCCGCGGCAGGTTACTACAACATCCAGATGAACTATTTTCAAAATTATGGTTATGCCTCTGCCCAGCTCTATTGGAAAGATCAAACCATGCCGAGTTACCAAATTATCCCTCAAACGTATTTGTTTTCCCTGCAAGCTCCGGTGGTTACTTCAACATCTCAACCTTGTGGCTCGCTCAATCAGATTGAGGTTGATTTCTCTTCAGCCATGGATCCCAACACAGCCACTCGCACCCATAACTATGCCATCAACGGCAGTAACGGTATCAATATTTCAGGGGCCATTATTAACCCCAGCAATCCAAACAGTGTGTTGCTGACCACCAATAAAGCCATGACCGCAGGCGTGACCTACACCGTCACCATCAATAATGTTAAATCCAGCAGTGGTTTTACTATCGCAAATAACACTGTAACCAGTCTAACCCCTCAAGCAGGATCTGCGTTGGCTCCTGGGTTATTGGGGCGTTATTTTAATCAAAACGGTCAAGTCAATGCTTTTTTTACCGGCAATGAAATCGACCGTGTAGACTCCCTGATTTATTTTCCAAGCCTGATTAACACAGGAACAACTTGGCCAGTCTCCGGAATACCCACCACCAATTTCTCGGTAGAGTGGGATGGTTATATCATGGCTCCGACCACAGATGACTATACCTTTACCGTCATCAGCGATGATGGCAATCAGATGCAATTGGCAGGCAATACCATCATCAACCAATGGGTACTGCAATCATCCACGCCAACAAGCTCATCGCCCATTCATCTGCTCAAGAATCAGTATTATCCCGTACACCTGAATTACTTTCAGGGACCGGGACAGTCGGTCATGGAAATGGCATGGACCAACTCTCATGGTACCAGTACCGTGCCCGCCAGCAGTCTGTTTTATTGCGCAGCTAATCAGCTGGCTAATCTGCAGATGACTTCAAGTAGCAACGCTAGTACATGCACACCACAAGCGGTTACCTTAAGTGCAGTCGATGCCAGTGGCCAAATCGTCACCACCTATACAGGCAGTGTTCAACTCGGTACCAGCAGCCACCATGGAACCTGGATACTGGGGACAGGCCAGGGCATTTTAACAAACCAGGGTAGTGATACAGGTAGCGCTACCTACAGCTTTGCGGCAGCTGACAACGGTAGCGTGACCTTACAGTTAAGCGATGTACACGCTGACTCCCTGCAGGTGAGTGGAACTTCTGGCCCAACCAATGGACTAAGCAACACGATCAACTTCAGTAATAATGCGTTTGTCATCACACTCAATGACCCCGCACTTAATGCCAGCGATAAGCTAAGTAATGTTTTAGTGGCGGGACGGTCAGAGCCCATGCAAGTGCAGCTTTATACGCGTAATGGCGTTTCAGGGGCTCTATGCAGCGTCGCAACGCAATATAGCGGCACCTATAATTTGCAAGCATGGATTACACGCGGCGCTGCAGACCCCGGCGGCAGCAATCCAACTTTAGGGACCTCAACCTTGCCTAACACACCTCCGGGCAGCAACAACCTGAGTCTGACATTTAATGCCGGAACAGCTGCATTCAATGTGACTACCAGCGATGTCGGGCAATGGTCGCTGAACCTGCTGGATAATAGTAGCGGCTTTGCGGCTGCCCTGCCTAGCGGCAGTAACACGATCCAAGGAAGCAGCTCAACCTATGTGATTCGTCCCTTTGGCTTTGCTATCGACTTCTCTGGCGATCGTTTAGCCCATGGCTTAAACGATACGGCACTTTCCTATGCAGATAATCCCAATGACAGCCCTTACTTTACCAAAGCCGGTTCGATGTTTCCCATGGCTGTACAAGCTGTGCTGTGGAATGCCTCCCAGGACACCAATAATGATGGTATTCCCGACAATGGCAGCAACTTGCTCGGTGATACGCTCGCTGTTCATTTTAACACCAGCGTCAACATCGCTCCGGTACAAATGCTACCTAGTCCAGGCAATGTGGGTAGCTTAAGCCCTACCTCGGTCACTGGGTTTACGGGTGGCCAATCCTTGGTCAATGCCAGCTATAGCGATGTCGGCATCATCAACATCCAGGCACAACTGAACAATTATTTGGGCAGCAGTAGTACAACCCCCGTCTTAGGCATTGCACCTGATGTCGGTCGCTTTGTACCGGATCACCTGGCGCTACTTTCCAGCCAACTGATTCCGGCCTGCAGCAGCGGCTTTACCTATATGCAGCAACCCATGACGGTCAACTGGCAACTGGTGGCTCAAAATCTGGCCAATATGACCACCGTCAATTACAGCGGAGCTTTTGCCAAACTGAACCTCAATGGCAGTAGTGCTGCCGGCATGACCTTTAAAGCAGCCAACGTTAGCACTCCTACCACGCCGTTAAGTTCAAGGCTTCAGCTCGGTAGCCTGAGCGGCAATACCTGGACAGCAGGTGTTACCAATCCCCTTAACACTAACTTGACCCTGACATCGCTGGCAACCCCTGATGGCACCTATGATAACTTCACGGTGGGTCTGGATGCGATCGATAGCGACGGCATCGGTATGACGGGATTTAATTTCTCCAGCACAGGTACGGGCAATGACGCCGTCAGCCTGGGAAGCACGCGCGAACGCTATGGCAGGCTCTGGATTACTGCCGCCAATGGGTCCGAATTACTGCCCTTAAATCTTCCGGTCACCGTACAGTACTATGCTACCGTGGGCGGTGGTAACAGTGATTTTATCACCAACACTCTGGACAGTTGCACCACTCTCAACCTGACGCCTTCCAGCAACCCTAATTTTGGCACGGCCCGTCTGGTCAATTTTCAAGGGGCACTGACCTCGGGAGCAACGATCCCCTCCTACGTTAATCCCAATACAGCAACACTATCCTTAGGGCAAACCTCCATTAACCTTTCTGCGCCTAATGTTACCGGTTCGGTAGAATTGACATTCCCTAATGCTCCTGCCTGGTTGATGATTTATCCTTATAATCTCCCTATCAGTGGTGTATCTGCCACCACACCAGGCGGCATGGCCAGTTTTGGAGTTTATCCGGGAAGAGCTCCTATCATTTACTGGCATGAACAGTTTCGCTAGCGTTGCTGTCAACGCTAGCGGGTGCGCCGACGTTACTGAGTGTAATCGTTAGCGTGGAATCAACTTTTATGGGTAGCATGGCATGCGATTTTGCCGGGTGGAGTGCGGTTATGCCAGTTCCGGATCGTGAGCTGGAGAAGTTTTTAGCCGGCGTCGAAAGGCGTGCCTTTCACATGGCGCGTATCGCCACGCGCATAGACGCTGAGGCTTTAGATCTCGTACAGGAGGCCATGCTCAGCCTGGTTAAAAATTACCGTCACAAGGCCTCTGCGGAATGGCCTGCACTATTCATGCGCATCCTACAAAATAAAATTCTTGACTGGCACAGAAAACAAACACGCCAACGTTCTTGGCTATTTTTCCGTAAAATTGCAGATTCTAATGAAGACACTGAGGATATCCTGGAGCATATCCCTGATACGGTTGACCGTAATCCTGCGCTGCTGCTTGAACGAGCTCGCGATATGGCTACGGTGGAGCAGGCTTTGGCCGCTTTGCCAACAAGACAACAGCAGGCTTTCATGCTGCGTATATGGGAAGGACTGGATGTTGCCAGTTGTGCCCATATCATGGGTTGCAGTGAGGGCAGTGTTAAAACTCATCTTTTTCGGGCCATGCAGAGCTTGCGTGCTGCCCTGGGAGAACCTGCATGAAGCAGCGAGATGAAGAACTGGCTAAGACCTTGCGTCAAACCCTGGAGCTAGGTTCGCAGGAGGTTCCTGCCCCGATCGCCCACGCCCTGAGACAAGCTCGTTTGGATGCCCTTCAGGCTAAGGCTACTCCAGCCTGGTGGCATCGCCCTGTCGTTTGGCTTCCTGGCAGTATGCTGGCCATGGGACTGGTGGTGTTGGGACTGACCTTACAAACCACACGCACTAAGCCTATGTCAGTACCTGCTGTCAGCTCGCTTTCTCCCGCTGATCTGCAGATGCTGGATGATATGCCCATGCTGCAGGCTATTGCCGAGGACCCTCATGCCAGTTAAAGCAAGGTCTGGAGCCTGTGCATTATTGTTGGGCTTAGCCTCGTGGTCACAGGCTGATGCCCCGCACCCCTTACCTGCAGCTTTTTGGCTGTATCTGGACAAGTACGCTGATAATCATGGCCATGTTATGGACCCCAAAGATTTTGCTACGTTGCTAACGCTACCTCCTCCGGGCGTCAACTTACCCACCGCTACTCACCCTGGATCAGCAGCATCCAAGGAGCCACAACCATGAAACTTTGGATCCTGTTTTGCTTGAGCCTGGCCAGTTTATTGGCTCAGGCTGATGCCCCTGACTGGAATACGTTGCCGCCAGCTACTCAGCAGCTTTTGGCCCCTTTAGCCCCGCGCTGGAATACCCTACCGGCAGTACAGCGCGAACGTATACTACAGCGCTTTGCCAGTTACCAGCGCATGTCTCCTGACGAACAAGCTGATGTTCGTGCACGTTTTGAACGCTGGCAAGCCTTGCCGGAAGAGCAGAAACTGCGACTGCGCGAACGCTTTGAAAAATTTCAGCACCTCCCCCCTGCAGAACAGGCGCGGATACGTGATCGTTTTCGC
The DNA here is from genome assembly GCA_013043915.1 of Pseudomonadales bacterium. GTDB lineage: Bacteria > Pseudomonadota > Gammaproteobacteria > Pseudomonadales > Moraxellaceae > JABEVH01. Next base: position 32,996 of record JABEVH010000207.1, on the reverse strand, counting down.
TGGTTCATGAGTCTTCCTGAAGACCAACAAAAGGCATTACGTCAGGCCTGGGCTAATATGACGCCGCAGGAGCGTCAAGCCTTACATGACAAATTCAAAAATGCCAGCCCGGCTGAACGACAACAAATGCGCCGTGATATGATCATGAAATTGCGCCAGTAAGGTGCGAGGCGTGAGCTATGTTGGTTTATGTGGGTGAAATGGATACTTGGACTCAGTCTGGTAGTTTCTTGCGCTTGCCTGGCTGACACGAGTTTAAACGATGACGAAATCCTGGATTTTTACGCCACACCGGCCCAGCTAAATTCTTGGTCTCCGGGAATGACCCTTACGCCCAGCCTTGAGCACCAAGCCTATAACACCAGCACTAGCACCTTAGAGACCATGACGCTTCGCCCTTTCATCGATCACGGTCCTTGGGAACTGGCCCTGATTGCGCCCTATCAGCGTATTTTGGGCAACACCTATATCACGAGTTTGGGGCCCTCACCTCGACTACTCTGCCGACGATTGGCAGGATTGAAGCCGAAGCAGATTCGGGAACAAATAGCGCGCGGCCTCTTGACCTCAGCTGAAATTAATTATTGTCGTACTCACCATATTCGTATCCATTCCCAATCAGATCAAATGGCGACAGGATGGTCGGATATCAGCCTGGAGTTCTTGAGAAACTGGAGCCTGGGTTCTGTCTGGAGCGGATACGTCGGCATCGTGGGCAAAAATGATAACGGTGATGCCTCATCAGGATTGGGGACCGGGACACGCGACATCAGCGCCGAGTTTGCCACCACAGCCCGACTTCATGACCTGCAAACCACCTTGACTGGCGGCTATACCCATGTCGGCAGTAATGCGGAGAACTACCATAGTTTTCCCTACGCCTCACTGGATATGGCGTGTACAGCCTATCGCTATCTATGGCCAGGGATTACCTTCAACTACCAACCGCCGACGGTGGATACCTTAAATGCCACTCAGTATGTCAGCGTTTATCTGGAACTCCATCCGGCAGGCAGTACACTCTTGCGCTTCTACAGCGACTATTATACCCATACCGACAATATCTTCCCGAATGAAGAACTGGGGGTGATCTTAAGTTTGACGTTCTGAGCTAAAAACATTCTTCTCAAGATCTCATCAGCTTTCCTGTTTAATGGGCGGTAAGCGCTCACAGTTCTCCTATACTGACAAGTTAATAGCTATTTAAGTACCAAAGATTGCCAGCTGTGCAGATTCTGGCTATTTAGTTTTTTTTCGGAGCTAGTTTTATGCCTTCAAATTCACTAACCCTTCAAAGCCCCTGGGTTCAACGTTTTATGGCCTGGGTTCATGAACGCTTTGCTCTCCCCAATGCCCTGTTGTTTTTTATCCTGTACGCCACCACGGCGGTGGTCAGCAGGCAAACCATGCATCTGAGGCCACTACTGCATGCCTATGATGTGCTGGGTGCTTTAGTGACATGGAGTTTCTTTTTAACGCTACGCATTCTGGATGAACATAAGGACTATAGCGGTGACTGCCTGCACCACCCTGAACGGGTATTACAGCAAGGACTGATCACGCTACGCGATTTGAGGTGGATAGCTCTTCTCTGCGTACTCATGCAAGTGGGATTTGCTCTTGTTTTCGATGCCCATGGAGCCATTCTCATCGCCTGGGGCATCATGGCTACCTGGACTGTGCTGATGACCCGTGAATTTTTTATAGCTGACTGGTTAACTCGCCACCTGACCTGGTATGCCATCTCACATATGCTGGTCATGCCCCTGATTGTTTTCTGGCTGGCCCGAATGGCCGTTCCCTCCATCCTGCCAGATACCTCTCTGATCACGCTTATGTTACTGGCCTTTGCCAGCGGTTTTTGCTTTGAAATCACTCGCAAAACCAAAGGACCCGAGGAAGAACAGGAAGGAGTCGACTCCTACTCAAAAATTTTTGGCCCTCACCTCGCCGCCAAGGTCATCATGGGGTTGGTGTCCGGCATGTTGCTGTTGCAAAGCGCCCTGCTGCTTGAACTGTTTCCGCAGTTACCGCTATGGATGCTGGGTTTGATCATTGCAAGTTGGGCCATGGCCCTACGACAAGTACATCACTACCAGAACAACCCCTCCAGCGCTCAGCGCAAAGCTAATGAAAAAGCCGTTGCCATGAATATGCTGATGGGGTATGGCGTCATCATGGCTGTCTGCCTGACAGCCCACGGAACTTAAGGCTGCGCGTATGTCACAATTACCTGCTTACGGATACACCACGCGTTATGGATTTACGGCGGGTGCTCGTATTCAAGCTTGGACCACGCAAGGAAAGCCCATTCAAGCCACGCCTCATGCTATCGGCCGCAATCAGCTAATCTGCTGGCTTGATGCCAGACAGGAACCGCCTGAGGAGGGAGAACATCTTAGCGAACTGCAACTGGATGTTGAATCCAGGCGTTTTGAAATACCGGGAATGTCTGTACACCGTTGTGTAGAGCGCAAGGAAGGGGGCTGGGAATTATTCCTTCATGGCGATGACTGTACGGAGACACGCCATCAGCTCTGGGAAATCTGTTACCTGATGCGCTCTTGCAACACCCCATCCGACCCCACGATTTATGATGAAACCAATTTACCCAAGATACCGGCGCGAGGTCTTTATACCGAAGAGGCGCGACAGGAACGTTTGGGATTTGTACGCGAACAAACGCGTTGTCAGCTTGAATCGGTGAGTAAGCTTAGCCTGGATCCACGCAAGCTCGTCAGTAATATCGAGGCGCTGATTGGCTCCGTAGAGGTTCCCGTCGGCATCGCCGGTCCCTTGCATCTGCGCGGAGAACACGCGCAAGGTCTGTATTATGCACCCATGGCCACGTCTGAGGGAGCTCTGGTGGCTTCAACAACGCGGGGAGCCACAGCGCTGTCGCGATCCGGGGGCGTCGCAGCTCGCGTGATTGAGCAGCGCATGATGCGGGTGCCGGTATTTGTCTTCGGTGACATGGCCAATGCCCTTTTTTTTGCCGAGTGGGTGAAGGATCACTTTGATGAAATGGCAACCGAAACACAGCGCTATTCCAACTACGCAAGCCTGCGTGCCGTGCGTCCCTTTGTTTTTGGGAGGTCTGTGCATGTACACCTGATTTATCGTACTGGCGATGCTGCCGGACAGAACATGACGACTACATGCAGCTGGCAGATTTGCCAATGGATCCTGAAATCTATTCAGGGATTTGAGGGGCTGCGCGTTGAGAACTTTCTCATCGATGCCAATCTGTCCAACGACAAAAAGGTGACCTACCAGACCTTCTTAAATGGCCGGGGCATACGTGTCGTCGCCGAAGCGCTGCTTCGACAAGACATCTGTGAGCGCATCCTGAAAGTATCGCCAAGGCAACTGGTTTCCGCCTACAACTACTGTTGTGCCGGATCAATTGCTGGCGGCATGGTCGGTATGAACATCAACGTTGCCAACGTGATCGCCGCTCTCTTCACGGCTCTGGGTCAGGATATTGCCTGTGTTCATGAGTCAGCCTTGGCCCAACTGCATATGGAGCTCACCGAAGCTGGGGATGTCTATTGCACCATGATGTTACCCTCCCTGGTCATAGGTACCGTAGGAGGTGGTACCAATTTGCCACAACAACGTGAATGCCTGGACATCATGGGCTGTGCTGGCCCCGGTAAGGCCCATAAGCTGGCTGAAATTATGGCTGGTTACTGTCTTGCCCTGGATATCTCTACCCTGTCTGCCATCGCTTCTGACCAGTTTGCACGCGCCCATGAAAAACTCGGGCGCAATCGACCGGTCGATCATCTCAAACTCGGTCAGCTAGATGCGCAGTTCTTCGATAGCATTATCGCAGCTACCGGGTTACATACGCTGCGTGTGCAGGAGGTTACTGCGCTAACCATCAAGATGGCGGGATCAAGCATTATCACCGAACTGACTTCTCACAAAGTCAATAAAATCCTGGGGCACTTTCCTTTTCGGCTCAAAACTAGCGCCGGCAACCTGGATGTGATGGTCAAGATCAAACCCCTGGATGACGAAGTCATTCTCATGCTCAATAGCCTTGCCGCCATGTGCAACCCCCGTTTGGCGCAAGAGTTCAACCGCTGCAAGCAACACTTGGGATTCCGGGGCTGTCATACGCGTGAACTGATGGTCATGAGCCAGCAGGATCCACGCTTTCAGCGTCATGCACCTATCACCTACGGCGTACTTGCCGATACTGAACGTGAGGCCTATGTACTCATCCAGGAACATCTGACCTGGCTTGAACTCATGGACACAGCGGATGATACGTCCTCCTGGACGCGCGAACATATTGATGCCGCCATTAGGGGCATAGCCGAAGTTCACAGTATCTGGCTTGGGCGCGAAGATGAACTCAAACAGCAACCCTGGTTGGTCGATTACCCTCATGCCCATGGCATGCAGGACAAACTTCGACTCTGGGAACTGCTCGGTGCACATGCCCGGGAAGAGTTTCCAGAATGGTTCTCAGAAGATGACCTGTCGAAGTTTCGCAGCGTTGTTCATACCCTTGAGCACTGGTGGCCTGAGATCGAAACCATGCCACGTACCCTGGTCCACAATGACTTTAATCCGCGCAATATCGCCTTCCGTCGCCTGAAAGACGGCAGTTTGCGGCTATGTGCCTATGACTGGGAACTAGCCACCTTACATCTTCCTCAACATGATTTGGTGGAGTTGCTAGGCTTTACGCTGTATGACCCGGTAGATACCCATGATGTAGAACACTATATCGAGCTGCATCGACAAGAACTTGAGCGTCACAGCGGGCAAACGCTGGATCCGGTTCGTTGGCGTCGCGGCTACACCCTGGCTCTGATGGATATCATGGTAACCCGCATGCCCCTGTATCTGATGGCACACACCTTCCGTCACTATGGATTCATGGAGCGAGCCTACCGCAGTTTTCGGGATCTCTGGTCTCATGAGGGAACGGTGTTATGAATATGTTATTGACACAGGAACAGGCCCTGGGATTAGGTACCGATGCTCTGGGTGGCAAAGCCGCTCATCTAGCTGAATTGACACGCGCAGGACTAGCTGTGCCGCGCTGGGCCGTGCTTACCACCCAAGCCTGGGCACTGCTCCTGCAACAGCTGGGTTTGCATGACCAGATCCAGCGGTCTATGCAAGGAATACATCGCACGTCAAGTTTCCAGGAAATCGAAGTTGCCGCCCACCAAATCCAGTCTCTCTGGTATCAGGCTACTTTTCCTGATGATCTGCGCCACCCTCTAAAGACTTGGCTAACAGGCCGTGAAGACCTCTTCCTTGCTGTACGTTCCTCGGTCGTCGGCGAAGATGCCGAAGGCGCCTCGTTTGCCGGTCAGATGGATAGCCTGCTGTTTCAGCGAGGACTTGGCCATCTCGAAGCCGCCATCTTGCATGTAGCCGCATCCGCCTATAATGCCCGTGCCTTGCAGTATCGCTTGACACGTGGCTTGCCTCTGGACGATATACGCTCTGCCATTATCTTGCAGGATATGGTGGACGGTGAGGTCTCCGGGGTGATGTTTACCGCACACCCGGTCACTGGCCAGAGGGACCAGGCTTTGATTTCAGCCACCTGGGGTCTGGGGGAAGGTCTGGTCAGCGGCCTGTGCAATGCCGATGATTATAGCGTGGGACTATTTGATAGTCATATCAAGTCACAGATCGCCGAGAAAGATACGGCTCTCATATTTGATCATGCGAAAGGCCAAGGAACCTGCGAAAGCACGGTAGATCTGGTACGCCGGCAGGAACCCTGCCTTAGCCCTGAAAACATACTCAACCTGCGCGATATTGGATTACGCATTGCCCATCTGCAACGCGCCCCGCAGGATATTGAATGGACTTACCGGCAAGGTCAATTTTTTATCCTGCAAACCCGACCGATTACCCAGTTACCTGCGCCGCAGGAAACCACCCCCCTGACGGTATTTGATAATGCCAATATTCAAGAGTCCTATTGTGGCGTCACGACTCCCCTGACGTTCTCTTTTGCTAGCCAAGCCTATGCCACCGTGTATGAACAGACCATGCGTATTCTGGGCATATCTGAACACGTTATTGAAGCCCATCGCTCCATGCTCGGCAATATGTTGGGCTTGCTGCATGGACGCATCTACTACAACATCAATAACTGGTATCGTGGCCTTCTGCTTTTGCCCTCATTTCGGACCAACAAGGCCGACATGGAACGCATGATGGGCCTGACTCAGCCTGTGGATCTGATTCAGGACACCACGTTCAGCTGGCGGGAAAAACTGCACCGCCTGCCTCAGGTTTTGCGTGCCCTGTTCCATCTCTTTTTGGGCTTTCAAAACATGGAGGCGCGCGTTCGCAATTTTCGTGAACACTTTGAGAACGTCTATGCCCATATCGACCGTAACCTGTTGCATACGCTGGACAGTGCAGCCCTGGTAAGCACCTTAAAACAGCTGGATCTTGAACTTTTGCAACGCTGGACCACCCCTATCATCAATGATTTCTATGTCATGATGATGAATGGGCGTGTACATCGAACCCTGGTTGCTGCTGGATTTTCTGAGCCCTCATTGTTACAAAACAACCTCCTCTCAGGTGAAGAGGGCATCGAAAGTACTGAACCCACCAAGATGCTGCTGCGTATGTGCGCCTACCTGAGGCTACATCCACCCGCACGGGCCTTGGTCGAGGCCAGTGACCAAAGCATGATACTGGCAAGGTTACAGATTCTTGATCCTACGTTTTATGAGCAGTGCCAGGCTTATATTGAGTGCTACGGTGACCGGTGCATGGGGGAGCTAAAACTTGAATCTATGACCCTGCGCCAGGATCCCTCTTTTCTCTTTGCCATTTTGCGCAATTATCTGACCCGTGATGACTTGGGTCCGGACACATTGACCCTGCGCGAGGCCGGCTTCCGATCCGAGGCTGAAGCTCAAGCATTTGCCCGCATCAAGGAACGCTTAGGTTCTCGGCCGTTGCGCCGGTTTCAGCACCAACTGCAACAACTGCGCCATGCTGTTCGTTATCGTGAGAGCATGCGTCTGGCGCGCACACGTTTATTCGGTTTATACCGAGATATTTTTTTGGAATTAGGGCAGCAGTTGGCAAGCAGTGCTTACTTAACTCAAGCCCGCGATATTTTTTATCTGACCCTGGATGAAATTTATGCGCTGCATGATGGACGAGCCATTCAGACTAATCTACCAGGCCTGGTTCAACTGAGACAGCAGGAATATGCTCGTTATAGTGATCAGGAACCCGGGCCCCAGGTGTGGACCTACGGTATGGCCAATCACCCCGGGCCCTATCATGGACCGGAAGAAGATTCAGCCCTGTCAGCCGATGGACTAGAGTTAAAGGGGACGGGATGTTACCCGGGCATCGTCGAAGCCCCGGTGCGGCTTATTTTCTCTCCCGAAGATGAACTGAGCCTCAATGGCCAAATCTTATGCACCATGAGAACTGATCCAGGATGGGCCCCTTTATTTCCAACGGTTGGCGGACTGCTGGTTGAGCGCGGCTCGACACTTTCCCACTCGGCCGTGGTGGCGCGGGAGCTCGGTATACCCGCCATTGTCGGCATTCCAGGCATCACACGTTGTATTAAGGATGGCGAGCATGTTCGCATGGATGGTTCTAGCGGGAAAATCATACGCCAAGAATTACGGAGCAGCTCATGATGCTATGGCAAGGTACCTGGGATCCTGCGCAGGACTCGCTACCTGCAGACTTCCTTGATCTGCCTGCTCAGATTTATGCAGAGGATCCCTATTGGTTGGGTGAAGACTCTGCATCGGTACAACAAGCCTTTAGTGTTGCCAATACCTGGTTTGAGCAGGGGCATGCTTGGGTGGGACTGATTCCGCATCAGGCTCGACTGGCTGGCTTTATACTGCCTGGGCAGCTTATTCAGGGTGAACAGGCTGCATTCTTTGGTTATTGGGAAACCATGAATGTACCTGAGGCCAATGCAACATTATTTAACGCACTAAAAACCTGGGCTGAAGCTAAAGGGGCGAAGAAAATTTATGGACCTATCAATTTTACCACCTACGGGGCTTACCGTGTGCGTCTCGATGCTTTCGAGGCAGGTGCATTTCCCGGAGAGCCCTGGAATCCACCCTACTATGCTGAGCTCATGCAATCGTTGGGCCTAACCTCCTGTTACCGTTATCTCTCCACCTTTACCTCGGTAGAAGATACCGTGGTCAATGTTCGCAAGGACCTTGAACGCGTCAATAAGCGCATGCAAGGAAAAGTCCGCTTGCTACCCATGCTGCCTGAGGACTGGTTAAGGGATCTGGATCAGCTCTATGATTTTGTTCAACAGTCATTTGCCGACAATTTTGCATATACGCCGCTATCTTTGAAAGCCTTTCGTAATCATTGTGGTCATCCCTTTGCTGATCGATTTTGCCCACTGACCTCCCTAAGAGCAGAAACCAGCGATGGTGCTATTGCCGGTTTCTTTCTGGCCTATCCTGACTACAGCCCACTTTTGCGCGTGCACGGAACAAGGCCGATATCTTTATCAGCTTTGCACTATGACAGGCATCGGTCCGAGTTACCCCATCCACGTCGGTTACTGGCTCGCACGGCGGCCGTTCATCCCGATTACCGGGACATGGGGTTATTCACCGCCATGAGCTGCGAGCTGACCTTGCGAGCCCAAGGGCATTATGAGCAGATTGCTGCGGCTCTGGTACGAGAAGATAATGCATCGGCTCATTTTGCTCAGCGTCATGGTACGACCCGTATGCATCATTACGCGCTGTACTGCGGGAATCTACGTACATGAACAAAAATCTGTTGAGCCCTATCCTTCTAGCTGGCCAGGAACACCCTGACCGTATAGCTTTAACGCTACCTGATGAATCAGGACAGGAACATAGCTGGACCTACCAGTCCCTGATTCAGGATATAGGGTGCTACCAACACGCCCTGCAACAGGCTGGTGGGCATGCAGGCGATCGTGTCCTGATTCTTTCGCGTGTACGCTATGAGCTCTACGTTCTCACCCTGGCCCTCCTCGGTTTAGGCATGGTAGCCGTACTGCTTGATCGGGGAATGAGCCGCTCGCGCATACTCTCTGCCATCTCCAGCAGTGGCGCTCGTTTTGCGATGGGTGAGCTGTCGTTGCTGCGCTCGTGGTGGTTAGTACCCCCGCTCTGGCGTATGCGTCGACTGGCCTTCGATGGACAGTCAAGGGGAGTACGCCGTCTAGACCTGAGTCAACAGGCAGCAGCCCGCGCCCAACCCTTACCGCATCAGGCGCACGGGTTGATTACATTTACCTCAGGCAGCACAGGACGCCCTAAAGGGGCTGACCGTACCCACACCAGCCTGTTAGCGCAACATCATGCCATGCGTCAGCACTGGCAGGATCAAGACGATGATGTAGATTGCACCTGCTTTCCGGTCATGGTGCTACACAATCTCTGTTGTGGCCTACCGACCGTATTACCTGCCATCGACTTGGCTCATCCCGCCGAATTTGATGCTGCTAGATTGTTTGAACAACTGCAACGATCAGGTGTCACACGTCTCTCAGGGGCCCCGGGATTCATGAACCGGCTTTGCCACTATGCTCAGCAAGCTAATGGGCGACTTCCCAAGATTCGTCAGGTCGCTGTTGGTGGTTCCTCCGTGTCCACCCATCTGGCTAAATCACTGCTACAGCTTTTTTCTCACGCTGAGGTCATCGCTGTCTACGGTTCAACCGAAGCTGAACCTATAGCAACACTCCCTTGCCGAGAGCTCGTTGAAGAGGGGGATTTCGGTGAAGGTTACCTCGTAGGACGTGCTGCTGACCTGGCTGAAATAGCTATCTGGCCCTTAAATCAGGATTATACCGTTGATGAGATTGCCAGCCAGCAATATTGCCCCTCGGGGCAAATAGGCGAAGTTCTCGTCAGTGGCGCGCATGTGCTGCAAAGGTATGTGGACAATCCCCAAGCCACGCAGGAAAGCAAGCTACCGCGAGCCGATGGTAGTGTCTGGCACCGCACCGGGGATGCGGGTTATCTGGATGATATGAACAGATTATGGCTGGTAGGTCGTCTTCGTGACTCTGTGGAACATGCAGGTCAAGTATTTTGGCCCTATCCTATAGAAAAGCGTATTGATAGCCTGCCTGGCATGGAACGCTGTGCTCTTATTAAGCATCAGGACCGTCCTCTGCTAGTCTTGCAAGGTTCAACACCAGATCAACAGGTACATGAGCAGCTGAGCTCGATGAGCCTGGAAACAATTGCCATAACTCGTATCGACACCATGCCCCTCGATGGTCGGCATCAGAGTAAAATTGATCGCCCGGCCTTACGCCAGATGTCTTTAAACGCGAGGCGCCCTGCATGAACTCGCCCTACTACCTGGTTCGCCTGAATCGTGTTGACCTCATTACCTTAAGCGCCGTACCCACCACCATGCTGGCCATGGCACTCAGCCTGGCCCATCGCCCCTTGCTGGCAACCAGCCTGCTTTTTTTAGCCATGCTCGGTGATGCCCTTGACGGTATGCTGGCAAGACACCTCGGCCTGGTACGTCCTTTTGGCCGTTATCTTGATGGTTTTATGGATGTGCTGATCTACCTGCTAAGCCCCGCACTCATCCTGTATGGTGAAGGTTTTAATGGGTTCTGGTCTGTGGGCCTGATACTCATGGTCGGCTGTGGTCTAATACGCTTGGCGGTATTCAATGACACCGGCAATATCGAAGATGCACGGGGGGGGTTAGCCTACCGTGGCATGCCGGTATTCTGGAGCCTGTTTCTGCTGGCAGCCATGCTGCTCATCCACGGCATCATGACTCTCAACCTATGGCGTCTGCTTACCCTGATCTTGCTACTGCTATTTAGTCACGCCATGCTTTTACACCGGCCATTTTTCAAGTTCACACGTCTTTGGCAAATACTCTCATTAACGTTAGGAGGGGCATTACTTTTTTTGATTCTGGATCTTACCGGCAGAGCTAGCTGATGCTGCAAACTGTCTTACTCGCCTTCTATTTACTCATACCTGTGATCTTCGCTGGTGTCTTGCACATGATGGCCGTGACCTGGCAATGGCTGCCTTCACTCGCACGTCCCCTGCATATTCGCAGCTTCGGACAAAATAAAACCTGGCGCGGCCTGATACTAATGCCTCTATTTTGCATGTTAGGCACGCTGTTGTTACTGCCGTGGGATAAATGGGTTCCCCACTCTCCTTACCATCACCACCCTATGCTGCTGGCTGGACTAGCAGCTGGGCTGGGTTATGTACTTGCCGAGCTTCCCAACTCGTTTCTGAAGCGGCGATTAGGCATTCCTCCCGGAGCAACATCAAGCCGGTTTACGCTGGCATTTACGCTGCTTGACCAGATGGACTCTGGCATCGGTGTAGCCTTGGCTTATCTTGCAGTACTTGGCCTTGATCGAGCCACATTTGTGGCCCTGATACTGGGCTTTCCCATCACGGCACTGCTGGTCAAACAGATTTTATACCGAGCCCACCTAAAGGACTGTGCACGCTGAAACTAGATCCCACGCAAACGGTCTCGCGCTTCCTTGACTGCTTGACGTACGCGCTCGGGAGCCGTCCCACCACGATGCTTGCGCAATGCAACCGAACCTTCCAGCGTCAGTACCTCGAAAACATCCTGCTCGATGACGGGAGAAAATTGACGCAATTGATCCAGGCTCATCACCGATAGATCCCATCCCTGGTCTACCCCATAGCGCACAGCTTTACCCACAATTTCATGAGCGTCACGAAAGGGTATGTTTTTGCGCACCAGATAATCAGCCAAATCCGTTGCTGTGGCATATCCCTGCAAGGCGGCTTGGCGCATGCGCTGACGCTGAGGCTTTAAGTGCGGGATCATATCGGCAAAGGCACGCAGACAACCTGCCAGGGTATCGATCGTATCAAAGATAGGCTCTTTGTCTTCCTGATTATCCTTGTTATAAGCTAGGGGTTGTGACTTCATCAGGGTCAGTAGCGACATCAGGTGTCCGTATACTCTCCCCGTCTTGCCACGCACCAGCTCAGGGACATCCGGATTCTTTTTCTGCGGCATGATCGAAGATCCTGTACAGAATCGATCTGGCAAATCGACAAATCCAAACTGGGCTGACGACCAGAGTACCAATTCCTCAGAAAAACGTGATAAATGCATCATCACCAAACTGCTGGCTGCAGCAAATTCAATGGCAAAATCACGGTCTGAAACTGCATCCAGAGAATTTTCACATACCGCTTCAAAACCCAGAAGGCTTGCTGTCAGGGCCCGATCGATGGGGTAGCTGGTTCCTGCGAGGGCTGCTGCTCCCAAGGGCATGCGATTAATGCGTCTGCGCAGGTCGATAAAACGCTCCAGGTCACGCATCAGCATTTCAAACCAAGCCAGAAGGTGATGCCCCAAGGTAATCGGTTGGGCCGTTTGCAGGTGCGTGAACCCTGGCATGATGGTATCTGCCTCCAGCTCCGCCAAATTGATCAGGCCTTCCATCAACTGCCGCAGCTGTAGCATCAATCTATCCACCGCATCGCGCAGGTAAAGGCGAATATCGGTGGCCACTTGGTCGTTACGTGAACGCCCCGTATGTAATCTTTTACCCGCATCACCAATGCGACTGGTCAGGCGTGACTCAATGTTCATATGCACATCTTCAAGATCCTGCCGCCACTCAAAGCTACCTGCTTCAATCTCGGCAAGGATTTCCTGTAACCCTTTGACAATACTTAAGCACTCAGCTTCCGTCAGCACACCGACGGACTGCAACATGCGGGCATGGGCCACGGAACCTTGTATGTCGTGGCGATACAGGCGTTGATCAAAACTCACAGAAGCGGTGAAGGCCTCAACAAATTTGTCTGTAGGCTCCTGAAAACGCCCACCCCAGAGTTTGTCCAACTGGCTCATGGCTACACTCATATCACATCGATGATGGGCAGGGATTATAAGTGGCCACCTGGGTTATGTCATTGTAAAGTTGACAAATTCCCAAGTATCCTTACCCTATGCAACATTCAATATCATCTTTAATAATACTAACGTTTACGATATGGTTATCATCTCCTCAAATTCATCGCGAAACTAAAATCTCATGAATAAGTCACGTCCAGATGATACCTACTACCAAGGTGAGAGGCGTGAGCTATTGCCCTACATCCCTATGCTGGGTGATCGATTGCTCGACGTAGGCTGTGGTGAAGGTGGCTTTGCCGCCATGCTAAAACGTGAACGTGGTTATCAGGAAATTTGGGGCATGGAGTATGATGAAAAATCAGCGGCGGTAGCATCCAGTTTACTTAATCGTGTCATTCCTGGCGATGCCTCCAACGCCTTGGGAGCGCTGCCCGATGATTATTTCAACCTCATTTGCCTGAATGATGTGATAGAGCATCTTATCTGGCCAGAAGCCTTCCTGGCAGGGCTAAAACAAAAACTAACCCAAGATGCCCGCATATTTTGTTCTATCCCCAATCTACGGCAATATCGTCTTCTATGGAACCTGCTTCAATCTCAGGATTTTGAATATACTGACTCTGGACTTTTAGATCGTACTCATCTACGTTTTTTTACCCGCAAAACCATGCTGACCCTGCTAGATCGCGCCGGTTTTGAACCTACCTCGGTCATTGGATGGGGAACAACAAAAAGCTGGAAATTTAAAATACTTAATGCATTAACTTTATGGCGAGGCAACGACATGATGCACTCACACTTTTTTATTCTTGCCAAAGCAAAACAGATGCCATAAAACACCGCATCATGCACCACCCATATTACGTTTTTCTCCAGGAAGCAAACTGCATAACAGGCATTCATGCTATTTAACTCATTTACATTTATATTTGCCTACCTTCCCGTTGTTGTCGTTATATTTTTTATACTGGGAAAATATCGACACCACCTGGCTCTGATCTGGCTGCTAGCAGCATCATTATTCTTTTATGGATGGTGGAATCCTGCCTATATCCCGCTATTACTGGCATCCATATTTTTCAATTATTCAATCGGACGTTATCTCATCAGCCAGCATGGTCAGCAACGCCCTCGCCAGCGACATTGGACTTTTATACTTGGCATAACCGGCAATCTTGGTCTGCTTGCCTACTACAAATACGGAAATTTCCTGGTTATCAATATCAATAATTTAATGGGAACATCGTGGCCTTTACCGAATATAGTCTTACCCCTGGGTATTTCATTTTTTACATTTACACAAATTGCTTTTCTCGTTGATGCTTATCGTCATGAAGTACGTGAAGCCAATATTATCCATTACGGACTGTTTGTCACCTATTTTCCCCACCTGATCGCTGGTCCCATACTGCATCATAAAGAAATGATGCCACAATTCTCGAAAAAAGAAACCTTTAGCATTAACTGGGAAAACTGGGCAACTGGATTAACTCTTTTTACCCTAGGACTTTTTAAAAAAGTTGTTATCGCTGATAGCATCTCACCCTTCGTCAATACCATTTTTTCTGCAGCCTCCCAGCAGAGCCACCTGCACGCAGCTGATGCCTGGGGGGGAGCCCTTGCTTATACATTTCAATTGTACTTTGATTTTTCCGGATACACGGATATGGCCTTAGGCATCTCGCGCATCCTGGGCATTGAACTCCCCCTGAACTTTAATTCCCCCTATAAATCGTTCAATATCATTGATTTCTGGCGACGCTGGCATATGACCTTGTCACGATTTCTTAGAGATTATCTCTATATCTCCCTGGGAGGCAATCGGCACGGCACATTAAGACGCTACGTCAACCTCTTACTGACCATGTTATTGGGTGGTTTGTGGCATGGAGCTGGCTGGACCTTTGTGATCTGGGGCGCTTTACACGGCATCTACCTCATGATCAACCACGGCTGGCGTCATTTATGGATGAAATACTCAGGCGTGCCGGCCGCTCGCTGGCTTAACCTGGCCGGGGGGCTACTCACCTTCACCGCTGTGGTGATAGCCTGGGTATTTTTCAGGGCCGATAACATACCTAGTGCCCTGGTCCTAGTTTCCAGCATGGTACACCCTGATGCTTCATCCCCTGAGGTCTTATTTCCTCTACGTAGCCCGGTGTGGCGTTGGATACTCTGTCTAATGTGCATTTCCTTTTGGGCACCCAACAGCCAAGAAATACTCAATCCACACCAATCACCAGGCATTCTGCGCTGGCAACCCAACCTGACCTGGCTGATTTTAACGATACTGGTACTGCTCTATTCCCTCACCCATATGGAACTTGTCAGTGAATTCCTTTACTTCCAGTTCTAAGGTTTATCGCCACTACGCCCTCTGGCTACTAACCTGTACAGGGATCCCCATCGCTATTCTTTTTATGGTCGGGATTTATCTGCAACCGTTATTCGGTGATTTGACACGTATTGGATTTTACACGGAGCGTGACTTCGGTTGGCAGGGAGTCCAGCGTACCTTTCCTCAGCATCGTCTCAATGTTGATGCCCAGCTTGCTGATCTTCAACAGCCGGTCGACATTCTGATCATAGGCGATTCATTCTCCAGAGAGCGACCTGAGTACCAGTGGCAAAACTATTTGATAGCACAGCACCCTTTGTCGATGCTAACTATGGACATCAATCATATTGATATTTATCATGTACTGACCAGCCACAACTATCGCCTGCACCCTCCTCGTCTACTCATCATGGAGTCTGTTGAGCGGCAATTACCGTTTCATTTATTAAACATGGCCGCTGATTGTTCTGCTGTAAATCAGACCAAAATGCAACCATCAGCTGCCATGACCGCCTTGACGTTGCAGCATCCCCCACTTTCTCAATCAAGGAGTACCTCCTGGCGCTTGATCAATATCAACTTTGTGTTGAAATATCTGGAGCATTATTTTCAGTATGCTCCAGATCCTTCTCCGAGTGTTTATGCCCTGCCGCTGACAACTGATCGCTTATTTTCCAGTCAGCGAGCCCATACCTTGCTGGTATTTGGTGATGATATACGCAAGCCATGGTGGAAAAACCAACATTTATCCACCCTAAATTGCCGTATTGAATCCTTGCGCCGTCAGGTCGAGGCGGGTGGATCTACTCGTTTTATTCTCATGGTAGCTCCGGACAAATTGACCGCCTATGCACCGTGGTTAGCATCAAAGTCACAACATGAACACCGTCAATTAGCTTTGCTTTCAGCACAACACCCTCAAACCATGCCGCGCCTTGATCTCGCGCTGCAGCATGCCATAGGGGCGGGTCAACGCGATGTCTATTTTCCAGATGATACGCATTGGGGCTGGAAGGGCCAGCAGATAGCTGCAGCAACCCTCATACGGTTTCTCGACCCGAATTTGCAAGTACGGCCACTTCTTCGCCCGACATTGCCCTCGTCCTTGCCCATAAAACGCCCCAGTACACCCAGAACATGAGCGAGCCTTCAAAGTCCATAAAGTCATCTGTGAAATTTTTGACTATCATAGCGAGCACCAAAGCCTGACCGGCGCGGGCATAAGATTGAGCAGCCTGGTTCTGGCTAAACCTATTCTGATCATAGACACCCTGCCACAATAAATATAACCAGGCCAATAAACCTAACACACCGGTTTGCACCGTGTTATCAATCAAAATATTATGGGCATGCGCCCCCATAGCGCACTGCAGTTCGGAACAGCTAATAGGCATCTTTGCCAGGCCATGTTCCTTTAAAAAATAGGCTTGTTGGACGCGTTTACCGTACCCATGCCCCAACCAAGGTGAACTCGGAATCTGGGCCAGCCAGTAATGCCAGATTTGCGGCCTTGAATCTTGGTGCGCTGCCTGTTCGACAGACACGCCTGATCGTTCTTTAGTCTGATGGGCAATAACACCCAGAGCGAGTACAGCCATGATCGCAACACCCATGACCAACCCTATTCTTAACGCGGCTCGGCTCCAAATGACAGGCACCAACATCCAGGCCATGATAACCAGCCAAGCCAGCCAAAATGCCCGGTTGGCGGTTAGAAATGCCGCATAGGCTGACAGCAAGCAAGCCAGTCCTGCCGCATAACGCATCACTCCCCGTTCGGCCAGCACCGTAACGACCTGTAGGGGCATCGCGAATACTAAGAACGTGCTGACCAAACCAGGTCCGGCATATAGCCCCCAATGTCCATGACCGGCCACCTGAAGATTTATGCCCGCATGCGCCACGGCCATGACAACACAGGGGAGAGCCAGTGACGTCATGATAATGAAACTCATATGCCGACGGGATACTTGGCTGGAAGCCTGGCTGATGTATTGAAAAATCAGAAGAGGAATCAACACCGCCCAAAAGATAAACTTCAGAGATAACACGGGGTACAACGAGGTCATCAAGCTGGCAACCAAAACCACGCCATAAAATAGCATAGCGGGCTGCAGTAGATGCTTGATACGCCTACGATTCCATAACGCCCCCGCCGCCACTAAAAATGCCGTGGTATGTAACCAGCCCAGGTTATGATTCCAGGGCAATCCCAACAACAAGAGACCCTGTATCCATAATCCTCCTAGCTTGCATCGCTCAACCCTAACCACATCATCTCCTAACCAACCTGGCGCAGATAAACTTGACGGCACCCTAGCCTCTCATAACTTGATTTTCATGATGATCACCCATACCACCATGCTAGTATTGGTGATCGGTTGCGTGTGTGCAACCACTGTCTACTTATGCTGTTTACCCACGGTACCTTATGAGGTCATATTCATGCTTGAAAATTTGCTAAACCTGATACATGCACGGCGGTATATCTCGTCTCATCGGTTGCTATGCGTATAGTTATTTCTTATTTTTTTGATGAAACCTATATCCCTGTCGGGTATTCGCTGGCTGATGGATTCCGCCAGCTTGGTCATGAGGTAGCCTGTTTTGACAGCACGATAGAACATCCTATTTGGCGCTATCTCTTAAAGCCTCTAAGCAGTGCCAAACGCCGATTACATTATGGCAATAGCCTTGAAATTCATTCCCGATATGGCCATCAAGGCTACAAACGGTATTGTTTTTTTCAGCTGTTAGAAACTTTTCGGCCTGACATCGTACTTGTGCTGAAAGCTCATGATTTCCTGCGAGAAGATGACATCGCTCATGCCAAATCAGCTTACGGTGTTCAATATGTCATTGGCTGGAGCATTGATGGTCCCAATGTCTCCTTTGACCACGATCACGCCTGTCTGATGTATGACCGTTACTATTCCATTCATATGCATGACTGCAATCACCCTGCCATTCAGCGTTTATCGCTCTGCGCTGTAGATCGTAAACGCTATGCACGAACTCAGGTTCACTTCACCCAGCGGCATAAACATGCCGTGTTAGTTTCGGGCTGGAATCCACGACGTCAAGGCTGGGTGCCGGCACTGTTACAGGAACATGTCGAAATCTATGGCCGTTGGTCACAGCACAATACTGATAACCCTGATTTCAAACGAATTTCCCATGATCAGGGCGCATGGGGAAACTCGCTGCAAGCACTTTATAATGATGCCCGGCTGGGTATCAATATACAAGGTTGGGACCCCAAGATTGACCCTTGCTGCAACTTAAGAATTATGGATATTCCAGCCTGTAGCGCCCTGCTGCTTACCGAGTACAGCCAAGAGCTAGAATCTTACTACCGGCTAGGCATTGAAGCTGACAGCTTTACTTGCCATGAGGAAATGACAGACAAGATCGCTTTCTACCGCAACAACCCCTCCATCGCCGAACGCATAGCCGGCGCAGGCTACCTGCGTAGCCTGCAGTTACCCGACTATCAGGCGAAAGCTACTGAAGTACTACGAGGTGTAGGCCTGTAATTTCAGATGACACCTTCCTGCTGGATAATACGTCGGTAAGTATCGATAATCTCTTGCGCCATTAAATCGTAGGTGCGCCAGGATATAATCTTCTGGTGACCTTGTGCAGCCACGCGCTCACGCAGCTCATCATCATTGAGATAACATTTCAGCTTTTCGATAAACTCCTGTCTGTTATGAAAAATCGCTACATTCTGGCCATCTTTGAGAGCCTCTTCTGTTTCCTTAGAACTGTCAGTCAGCAAAAGCCTACCCGAGGCAGGCACTTCAAATACCCGCATGGTCATGCCACTGCGTATACCTGCATGGGTTCCCCATTGCGTTAGATTGATCACAATCTTGCAGGCATTATAAAAAGCTGACAATTTTTGTGCGGGTAAATATGAACCTTTGATGGCTCGCAATAACTTGGGCTTGCGCCAAGCCCTCCGCAACCAGCGCGGTCCAAAAATAGCGATATTGTTAGTCACTTGCAGGGCATCCAGCATGTATTGAGCGCGCTGTTGTGACCAGGCTCCGACAAATCCCACATCGTATTCTGGAGCACCCGGCAAGGGCTTAAAGACATCAAGGTCTACGGCATGAGCCAGATGTGATGCGGAATAACCTTCCTGTTGCGCCTGGACGGCGAGGGTTTTATGCAAAAAGAAATAATGCTGAAACCAGGGCAGTTCTGATTGGGCTTCGTCATAGCGATCATCCCCCTCCACCCACCATGCCATACGGCATGGAACCGCCTCAATCACCTCTCGGTTAATGGTAGTTCCCCGTATCACCAGAAGAAGATCTGGCTGAAACTGGTCAATGCGTTCTTTAAGTTTACGACTGCGGTAATTTTGATGATTCCAGGGACTATTCTCAAAAAAATTGGCTGACTTTGGCAAAATACGAAAATTATGTGCCTGTTTATTAATAAACTTAAACAGCACCTTATCTATCCAGGTGGTGTATAGACTGGAATCAAAACAGCATGCGCATATACCCTGACGCTCAAAGGCTGTCGACAAATACGTCATGATGGGGGCCAAGGAAGCATCATGGCACAGTAATATTCGCTTCAACATCAATCCTCATCCTCAAAGCCAGGAGCCCGTGACTTAGTGCTTGTTGATAGATTGGCCCGCCTGCTTCATTTGTTCCCAACTCATGCCCTGCTCAGCTGCCTCTGCCAGCAACTCAAAAAAAAGTTTTTTACCTGAAAAATTGTCGTTATAGCTAATACTACCTATGTGCAACCAAGCTTCATCAATGACCTGAACCTTTCTGTAATGTTGTCCGTCACCGGGGCTAACATCAATATCTTGCTCATCGGTAAAGCTCATCGATGGTCGGTTCAGATGACGATAGTAGCTCTTCCAGTTACGTCCTCCGGTATCTAGTCCAATGGAGAAATCATACAGGAAGTTTAAGTGTATCCCCTCTATGGCAGAATAACGAAACATACAATAGCCTGCCCACAAGCTCCATCCCCAGGTACATGTATTCAATCGTCCGTAGCAATCTTGCTGTTTCAGATACTGGCTCCAGTTAAGGGGTTTCATGGGTATCAAATCATGATCGATAAATACAAAGTTTTCTGGCTGAATAGCTCGAACTATATTGTGATAAATCCAGGTCATCGCCATCCCATGAGAGCGATTGGCATGTTGCGTAGCATTGAACGGCAGGGATAAATAAGCGGCTTGTTGTTGTTCACAGATTTTGTGTAACTCAAGACGCTTGGTCATATCGCGTGAATTATCGAAGACTAGTACAACGGAATTCTCCAAGTACTTAGCTGAATTTTGTAATAACCACTGTAACGCCCATGGCTGTTCAAACGCCACGATCAAAGCTATATTTTTTCCCTGCAGAGAAGAAGCCTTCCGCAGGAAATCCACCTGGCCACTTCCCTTGCGTAGCAAATAAATTTTCAAAACCAGATCATTTCGCCACTGCCTGAATGCCTCACCAAGAGGCTTAAGTTTCAACCAATCTTGAACTGTATAGTATTTCAAAGGGCGCATTAAAATAATCTTGCGAGGCTTTATTCACAGCGAGACTAGCATTGTTTCTGGATATTAGGACCCGTTCAGGCAGATTTTTATTCAATGTCTCCTATAAAACACTCACGCAAGATGCTGCATCATCCTGCTACAATTAGCGCATCCATCATGGATGTCCCCTTGCATGAAGCTGACTGACTTATCCTCTATCTTGGTCATACGACGCGATAATATCGGCGATCTGGTCTGTACCACGCCAATGTTGACTGCTCTTCGCCAAGCCTACCCCCAAGCTCGCATCGCTGCACTGGTCAATAGTTATAATCAGGAAGTGCTGCATGCTAACACCGACGTCGATCAAGTTTATGCCTATACCAAAAGCAAACATCGACGGCCTGGCGAAAGTCGACTGCGTGCCTGGGTAAAACAGGCTTGGCTTTATCTGAACCTGCGACGAGAGCGGTTTGATCTGGTCATTGTCGCGGGATCCAGCTATTCTCCGCGAACGATACAACTGGCTAGCTGGTTAGCGCCACGACATATCATCGCTTATGGCGCATCGAATACATTACCTTCTCCATCTGAAAAACTTATCTCCGTTTATCGTGAATCCAATGATCATCTGCATGAAGTAGAAGCTGTCTTTCATTTGCTGAGGCCACTTGGCATCACGGGACTACCAGGTCCGATGCATGTTTTCCCTGACCTAGCAGCACGTTCTCGCTTCCAGAATTATCTCGGCAAAATTAAGGGCGATGGCAAACTGGTTGGATTCCATCTGAGTAGCCGTCGACCTGACCAGCGCTGGCCCGCTGATAAATTTTTTGCCCTGATCCGCTCCATGCATCAGACCCATGGCATCAGCTGCCTGCTATTCTGGGCTCCGGGAGAAGAAGGCGACCCCATGCACCCAGGAGATGATAACAAGGCAGCTCAACTCATTGCTCGGCTTGACCGAGCGGCTATACCGGTTCAAGCCTGCTCTACCCATACCTTGCGTGAACTGATTGCTGGCCTGTCGCTATGTGATCAGCTCATCCTCAGTGATGGGGGGGCATTACATCTGGCGGCGGCCCTGGGTAAGCCCTTGGTTTGTCTATTTGGTGATGTGAATCCCGAACATTGGCATCCTTGGGGTGTGCCCTATAAACTCCTGCAACCTGACACTCGACGCGTCGCTGATTTGCAACCCGACATGGTTCAACAGGCCTGGGAAGACCTTAATGCCCTTCCCTGATTTCGCTTGCCTAGTGCATCCTTGCAAGGCAAAATCAAGGTCGGCTATATTCTGTGACCGCTATGTCCACCGACAGCCCACAAGATCTCTTCCTTCCACTTTGGCATGACACACTCGGACTGGTGCGTCTCTTGCTGGTTGCACTCCTGCTGGCTGTAGTCCTCGTCTTGGCTTCGACACCCACTATCTGGCCCTTCCCCTGGCTGGAACTCGGCGAAACTGCCATGTTTGTCGTTTTGGCCGTGGCCATAGCGGCTTGGGCTCTGGATCAAACACGATACTGGCTTCACCGCCTCCCGGCTTCAACAGGAGCCGCTATCAGCTACCTGGTTGTGCTGATTTGTGTTGCTATGCTGAGCGCTGTGACCTTATGGCTATTACCTTCGATGATCTTTGCCGGCACCTGGGTTGATGGGCCCTCAGGTTGGTTCTGGATGATGCGCAATGAATTGATAGCCGCTATCATAGGCGGCATTCTACTACGCTACCTTTACCTATCTGATCAGTTGCGCCGCAATCAGCAAGCTGAATTATCTGCCCGTTTGCAAGCATTACAGAGCCGAATTCGTCCCCATTTTCTGTTCAATAGCATGAATCTGATTGCCAGCTTGATTCCCTCTGATCCTGACATGGCAGAACATGCTATTGAAGATCTCTCCAGCCTGTTCAGAGCTACGCTGCGTGAATCAACCGTCGTCCCCTTAAGTGAAGAAATTGATTTGTGCCAGGGCTATATCAATATTGAGGCATTGAGGCTGGGAGACCGCTTACATGTTGAGTGGGTATTCAACCATGTCCCCGAACAGATCAGTATTCCGCTGCTAACGCTGCAACCCCTCGTGGAAAACGCCATCTACCATGGTGTAGAACTGCGCCATGAACCCAGCCTTATACATATCACGCTTGACTATACAGACGGCTCATTATGCGTCAAATTATGTAACCCTCGTCCTCCTCCAGAGAGTACGCCACGTTCAGGGCATCAAATGGCACTGGACAATATCCGGGAACGTCTGCGAGCGCATTACGGGGAACAAGCTAAACTGACATTGAGTGCTGACCGGGATACATTTATAACAACGCTTAGTTATCCCATAAAACTCACCCAAGGTCACTGAGGAGGGCCTAGGAGATGCGTGTACTGATTTGCGATGACGAGCGCCTCGCAAGGGAACGCCTAGCGCGGCTTTTGCTTGAAATGGATAACATCCAATTGGTGGGCGAAGCAGAAAACGGTTTAGACTGCTTGCAGAAAGTCAATGAGCTCGATCCGGAAATAGTTTTGCTCGATATGCGCATGCCCATCATGGATGGGCTGGTTACTGCAGAGCACCTGGCTCGCCGTCCCTGCCCCCCCGCCGTTATTTTTTGCACGGCTTATGATGAACATGCCCTGGCCGCCTTTCAGGTGCAGGCAGCTGGCTACCTACTTAAACCCGTGGTTAAGGAACAGCTCTCGGAAGCACTGGCTCGTGCTAGCGGCATCAATCAGGCTCAACTAAAAAGTCTGATAGATGCACCTGCTCAACCTCCCCATCGCAGCCACATTACAGCACGGACACATCGGGGCATGGAGCTTATTCCCATTGAGGATATACGCTATTTTCTGGCTGATCAAAAATACGTCACCGTGCGTCACAGTCAGGGCGAAGTGCTGATCGATGAGACTCTGAAGGATCTTGAAAATGAATTTGGCGGACGATTCATACGCATTCATAGAAATGCTTTGCTTTCATTAACCTACTTAGATGGTCTTGAACTGGCTGCTCCCGGCCAATATCAGGTCAAAATACGAGGGATTGATGAACGCTTAAGCGTCAGCCGTCGACATTTGGCTGAGTTACGCGACACCATGCAACGCTTATAGGAATTTACATGGATGCAACAAAATGATGCCTGCTATGAAGGGTCTTCTGTAGTCAAAGCTATCGCCTTGACCTACAATCAGCCTCGATCATAAAAACAACAAGCCGCACGGGCCTGTCATCGTGGGGGACGTCAACCTATGTTAAGGCGCAATTTTTTTCGACGCCTATGTGTCATTGGGAGTTTATTGCTCCTAGGTGCATGTGTCAGTCCACCTGTTCGTCATGGCATGGTCAAACACCCCACGGTTGCTGAGGGTGGAGAGGCTGCTGTCTACGAAACTCCTGATCACGTACAACTCTTCGGTCAATGGTGGAATCTTAGCCAGCCCTTGGCTGTTGTACTCATTGTGCATGGCACCGCTCTGCACAGCGGTTTTTATGCCCCCCTGGCAAAACATCTCCAGGAAGCCGGCTATGCTGTAGGCGCTATCGACCTGCGCGGATGGGGACAGTCCGGTGGATTTGGAAAACGCCGCGGCTATATTGGCAGCTATGATGAGTACGTTCTTGATCTTCAACAGCTCGCTGCAGATGCCCGATTACGCTATCCGGGCAAGCAGATTTATCTGCTTGGGGAAAGTTTAGGGGGAGCAGTTGTCCTGCTTGCCCAACTTGAACATGCTGTTCCTAACAGTGGACTCATTTTATCAGCACCTGCTGTCTGGGCTAATCCAGGTATATTTGGCTGGCATGCTCCGCATACTTTGATGGCACCTGTCATGTGGTCGGGTAAAGTAATCGGCGAGACCTTTCCCAATCTCCCCCTGCTACCCCTCTGGCGCCCTGTCATTGATCAAGTTTTCTTTGACCCAGACACACGTGATCGTTTTATGCAGGACCCCAATAACACCCATACCTGGTTACCTGCTAGTTATGTCAATGGCTTGTATGATGCCATGCTACGTATACGCCGACAAACACCGGAACTTCAGGCTCCCATGCTCATCCTTCAGGGAACCAAAGACAATCTTGTTCCTGTAGATTCCAGCGAGTTCCTTTGTCAAAACTCCAGCAGCCAGGATAAAACGTTAATCCGTTACGACGGCATGTCGCATGCTTTGCTCAGCGATTTTGGCCGTGAAGCAGCCTGGGGAGACATTGTACATTGGCTTGGTGATCATGTGCAGAAGGTCAAGGGCGATACGACCTACAACGGATGCCCTTGGATGGTTAACGCCCTCAATCCTCCGCATCTGCACCTTGGCTGGCTACACCTACCTTGGTCCAAAAAGAAATCAAACTCAACAACGACTACATCAACCCCCTAGGAGTCATCAACATGCTGCGCAATCTAGCTGCTCTCGCTTTGGTAAGTACGCTGCTATCCGGCTGCGTAGCCATGGCCAATACCCCGGTTGGAGTCACAGGCTTTGCCTATAAACATACTATAACGCCGCTGATGGCTACAGATAGCACCGAAAGACCCAATAAAGTCGGACGCTCAAGCGTACGTTCCATCTTTGGCTGGTATGCTCAAGGTGATGCCAGTATTGAAACCGCCGCACAAAATGGAGGAATCGCTCATATCCATCATGTCGATATCGAAACCACCAGCGTTCTTGGCATCATCACTGACGTAACTACCATCGTCTATGGTAACTGACATCGCCGGCAACGTAATTTTGAGATAAGCTAGCAACTGTAACCGCCAGTTTGAGCCTAGCCGTGGAACGAAGCCTGAAAATTGCCACCCGTAAGAGCCCTCTCGCCTTATGGCAAGCTGAGTATGTGCGTGATCGCTTGCAGCAGGCCCATCGTGGACTTAACGTAGAACTGCTGACCATGACGACGCGGGGGGATCGCATACTCGATGCTCCCCTGGCTAAGGTCGGAGGCAAAGGTTTATTCGTC
Source organism: Pseudomonadales bacterium (assembly GCA_013043915.1). Lineage (GTDB taxonomy): Bacteria > Pseudomonadota > Gammaproteobacteria > Pseudomonadales > Moraxellaceae > JABEVH01. The sequence goes on along the minus strand of JABEVH010000207.1, from coordinate 7,287 downwards.
AAAGAATTGGAACATGCTCTGTTGGAAGGACGGGCAGATCTAGCGGTTCATTCCATGAAAGATGTGCCCATGGAGTTCCCGGAAGGCCTGATGCTGGCAGCAACCTGTGAACGTGCAGACCCTCGCGATGCCTTGATCAGCCACCGTTTTGAGCATCTTCTCGATCTACCCCAGGGCGCCATCGTCGGTACATCTAGCTTGCGCCGCCAGTGTCAGTTGCGAGCCTTGCGCCCCGACCTGGTTATTCATGATTTGCGCGGCAACGTCAATACCCGACTCGCCAAACTGGATGCAGGTGAGTATGACGCCATTATTCTGGCTACGGCGGGCATGATTCGACTTAACCTAGGTGATCGTATTCGACAGCGTCTAGATACCACCACACTACTTCCTGCCGTCGGACAAGGCGCCGTAGGTATTGAATGCCGGCAGGATGATACAGAGCTTTTAGCACTACTCCAGCCTCTGCAACATGAGACCACCTGGTATCAGGTTCAGGCAGAACGTGCCATGAACCTTACCCTTTCAGGTGGTTGCCAGGTGCCCATAGCAGGTTTTGCTGAACTCGATGGCGATCAGCTGTGGTTACGAGGCTTGGTAGGATCCAACGATGGCAGCCTTATCCTGCGAGCGGAAGCAAAAGCCCCTCGTTTGGCTGCTGAGACCTTAGGCCGTCACGTTGCTCAAGCCCTGCTGGATCAGGGAGCTGGCGACGTACTCAGAGCCATCCATGAACACTGAAAAACCCTTACAAGGAAGATGTATCCTGGTTACACGTCCCCAGGATCAGGGTAAAAGGCTGGTTGCGGATTTTGAAGCACTAGGAGCCTACTGCGAGCATATTCCCCTGCTTGAAATTATCCCATATGGTCCCTTTATCGATGATACGATAAAACATCTTGAGCCCGAGACTGTGGTTTTTATTAGCAAATCTGCGGTTATTTGTGGCTGGCCGGTGATTCGTCAACTCTGGGCTGACCGACTTTATACCCTGAAGTTTTTGGCTCCAGGTCAAGGCACAGCAGATCTGCTGGAACAACGAGGTGTACGTGTTGAAGTTCCCAGCCAAGCCGATAGTGAAGGACTGCTAGACATGCCTGAACTCAACACCCAACAACGTGTGGTTATCGTAAGAGGCCAGGGTGGCCGGGAGTTACTCGCCGAGCGCCTGAAAGAACGAGGCAGCGATGTGCACTATCTGGAAGTTTATCGACGCGTCCTCCCTGAAACCGCCCGGGTTCGTTTACAGGCGTTACTTGCGCATCGTAGGGCAGATCTGGTCATTCTGACCAGCGGTGAATCTTTGCTGCACTGGCAATCCATTGCAGGCGCCAGCTGGTCTGAACCGTGGCTCTTAGTCGTCAGTCCTCGTCTTCATACGATGGCTAAAGAAGCCGGTGCCCAGCATATCTGGAGCTCTGAAGGCGTCAGGGACATGGATCTGGTACGTGCCGTTCTTGCTTGGCAAGCAATGAGCCTTGGTGACACCGTACCTACAGGAGGTTGTTAACGCATGCTGGCTCTACGTCATTTCATGTTCAGAATACTGGTACTTGCTCAGGTCGTGGGCATTTATCTAGCGATTGCCTACGGATGGCCATGGCTTAAACATCTGCAAACTTCAACGCTGCAACTAGACCAACGCTTAGATCATGTCCAGGTTCAGGAAACACAGGACACACAACATACCCTGACTATGCTGCATCAGGTCCAAACGGATCCCAGCCTGCGCGAACGTTGGTTACTTGCAGAAATCGGCTATGATCTGCATATTGCTGAACAACAGCTTATGCTGGGGCGTAACCCTGCCGAAGTTCTGCCTTTGTTACATAATGCAGATGGTCTGGCCGCCAGCAGCCGTGATGATCATATACTTCCCTTGCGCAGCTCACTGGCTCAAGACTTATTAAACGTGCAAAGTGCTGCACAACTGGATATTCCAGGAACCTACCTGCGTCTTCATGCTGTCGCCTCTCGCCTACAGCAGTTGCCCATGAACCTGGTACCTGGACGTTCATCCACACCTGTCCGTGCTGTGTCACCCGAACCTATCACCCAAGGATGGAAGCAACTTTGGCAAGAAGGCATGATGCACTTCAGCCATTTGATCAGCTTGCGTCACCCGTCTTCAGCATCGGGTACGCTACCCGATGAATTAGAGCGAAATGCCTTGAAGTGGCATGAACAGGCCTTACTGGACCAAGCTATCTGGGCATTATTGCACCGGCAGAATGCCGTTTATCAGCAAGCCTTGCTTGATACCGAGCAGTTATTACATCAACACGCGCTGCTCTATGATCAAGCCTCCTACCAGGCTATCGACAACGAGCTGCAATCGCTCATGGCCTTATCCATAGCTTATCCGCAGCTTAACCTGGATCGCTCACTAAAGACTCTGGATAGTCTGCAGCTTGGGCAGGATACACCATGAGAGGCATATGGCTACTTGGACTCCTGGCACTGATCGGCGGGGGGGCTTTGGGCTTGGCCATGCTGGAAGACCCTGGTTACGTACTCATCAGCTGGCAAGGAAGTGCCCTGGAAACCAGTTTGTGGACTGCCTTAGCCTTGGTTGTCTTAGCCACGCTGCTGCTGTTTTTGACCCTGCAGCTACTTCTGCGGCTAGTCAATTTCCCCGCATGGATGTCGCGCTGGTCTCACCGGCGGCGTCAGCAGCGTAGCGCTCAACTGCTTTCTCAAGGAACCTCGGAACTCGAATCAGGCGCTTGGGAAAAAGCCGAGAGACATCTATTTGCAGCAGCCAGCTTAGCTGAACACCCTCTTCCCGCTTACCTGGCAGCTGCTCGGGCTGCCCAGCATTTACGTGCCTATGAACGCTCGCAGCACTACCTACAACTGGCTCAAACAGGAGGCTTGGGCCTGCCTGTTGGTTTAGCCAGGGCGCGGCTGCTCATCGAAGCCAATCAATGGGAACTTGCCGCCGTAGCTTTGCGTCAAATGCGCCAAGATTACCCCAGTGATGTTGAAGCGATAAAAATGCTGCTGCGTGTGCTCGCCCAACTGGGGCTCTGGGGTGAACTGGCTGATTTACTCCCTGTTCTAAGGCAGCGTGCCCGTCGTCAAGACGATGCCGCCTGGACCCTGGAAAGACATGCGCATAGTCAAGTGCTTGCTCACATAGCAGCCAGCGGCACCGTGATCAACCAAGCCTATACGCTTAAGCGATTGCGGGACTATTTTTTAGCCTTGCCTCGTAAGCTACGTGATCACGCCGACATCACCGCCAGTTATGCCCGTGGACTGCTTAGACTTAATGACCATGACACGGCAGAGTTACTGTTACGTGAACGGCTCAGTGTATCGGTCAAGGATGAACTCGTAGACATATACGGCTGCACAGCCAGTTCGCATCCAGATGCAGCATTACGATTTGCTGAATCCTTGTTGAGCAAGGCACCTCATCATGCAGGTTTATTGCGCGCGCTTGGCAGACTCTGTTTACAAAACCATCAGTTCAGCCAGGCGCGCGATTATTTCGAGTCGGCGGTGACTCTGCGTCATGACCCTGAGACTTATGCCGAGCTAGTCAGGCTCCTTGTTCGTATGAACGACCATCAAGCTCAACGCTATCTTATCGATGGACTTGCCCTGCTGACTCAGGAGTTACCTAAGCTCCCCCTGCCCTGAGACGCCATACAGCCCAGCGCCCCATCACCTTATCTTTTTGGTAAAGTCGCTGGACTCGCTCATCCTGCAAATTAGCCGGAGTGACTAGCCAGGCATGGGGTTCCTGCCTGCTTAAAACATCCAGTGCAGATTCTTCAAGTAAAACCTTACCCGCTGCTGGCTCAAATGCCAGACCATCAATCAGTTGCTGATCACCATCATCCCTGACATAGGATAAGCGCTGCTTCCAAGCCCCCAGAGTAGGGATGACCTCCCGTGTATCCAAGTAAAAGGGTAGATCAAAAGGATAACCGGCATAGGTAATCACCTGAGGATGCGGGTCTTGTTGTTTTATATACTCAGCCAGCAACAGGCTGCCTTTGGCCGTGGATTGATACGCCACCCCGGCATTGACCGCAACCAAGGTCATGATGGATTGCATGGCCCAGAGCATCAACAACTTTCCCGGCACCAGCCAGCGACTGACGAGCCCCCCCACCAACCAAAGCAGACCTGACCCTATAGCCAGCGTACGCACCGGCCAAGGTAGCAACAAGGATGGCCATGTCCATGCTCCCAGCGCGACCAGGGTTATACCCAGCAAGAGCGAGCCTACCATGACCAGCCAGCGAGTTGTACGCTGAGCATGTACTTGTGGCCAGGCCAGAGCGGCCAATATAGCCAAAGCGGGCATTACCGGCAGGATATAGCCCACAAGTTTGGATGCAGGAATACTAAAGAATATCAAGATGCTCAACAGCCAGATCCACGCCAGCCGCCAGGTCGCCAGTTGCCCACGGGCCATAACGGCCATAGGTGGTCGCCACCTTATCAAGGTGCTGAAGGGAAAGAATAACACCACCAGACAGACTAGATAGAAAGGCCAGGGTTGCCGATTGTTAAAACCTGTACCCACATACCGGGTAAATTGCTGCTCAATAAAGAAATAATGAAAAAATCCGCCATAGCGATGCTCCAGCAATATAAACCAGGGCAACCCTACCCCTAAAAACAACAACATTCCGCTTATCCAGGGTAAGCGTAACATGGACAGCCAGCGACGCTCTTCAATCAGCCACACCAGCAGCACCAACCCCGGAAGCGCAACCCCAATCAAACCCTTACTCAGCAGCCCCAGAGCCCCGGCAACAAATCCCAACCAGCCCAACCTACGGCGATCATGGCCTTCACTTTGCAGTGCAGCAGCAAAAGCCATAATGCAGATACTTATCCAGGTTGCTACCACCATGTCGCAATTAATATAATCGCCCCCTCCCAAAACCAGCATACTAGCCCCAAGCATCAAGGCGGCCCGGTCGGCTACGGCTCGTCCAAGATAACGTAGGGTGTAACGCTGTGTGACCAGTACCATCAGCCAGGCATGCAAGGCAGGAACCAGCCGTGCTACCCATGGATGTACACCACCTATACCCATGGCGATGGCATCCAACCAGTAAAGCAAGGGGGGTTTATGAAAAAATGGCAGTCCATCAATCCGCGGAGTCAACCAGTCCCCAGAGCGTAGCATCCAGCGTCCCACATCACCATACCTGCCTTCATCCGGCAAAGCCAAGGGCCGCATCCAGGCCAGTGCTATCAACACCAAGGCATAAAGCACCATGTAGAGCAGGTCACGCTGGGATACCGTACGTGTATCCCTCAGTGCAGTCGTCATCGTCGCTCAAACCTCGCTTGTTGGTGCTGCCATGCCAGTTGTAACGGTCGCTGAAAAAGCAGGACCAGGGATAAGGCTGCATAACCTAGATGAACTTCTACAAATGCTATCAGCGTGGCATGATGCTTTTCAAAAGACTGCCGGACCATCAGCAAGGCGACGATATAACTCAAATAAAGAAGTACCCCAGGCAGCAATTTTAGAAACCGCCCCTGACGAGGGTTAACTCTGCTTAAGGATAAGGCCAATATGGCCACAACAGGAACCAGCACCACCAGCGACAAACGCCAGTACAGCTCGGCCATATTCAGAATATTTCCATGCTGCAGGAGCTGTCGCCCGGTCAAGGTCTTAACCATGGTCACCGCCTTAGGCGGCGCTTCGGTGAGTAACAGGGAATAAGTATCAAACCTGATGCGTTGCAACTTTTTATATCCTGGTAAGAGTTCATCGCGCTCACCTGACTCCAAGGTCAGATAACGGGCACCCGTGTGTGGATCATTTTGCAAAAAGCCGCGCGAGGCTCTCAGTTCGGTACTCCCCCTTTGGCCCGCTTGCATGGCTCCATAAACGAACACATCTTGTAATCGCTTCTTATCTTCACTAACACTGCGGACATACAACACCTGACCATTGTCCAAAGGCTGGAAAATCCCCGGACGGAGGACTTCGAAAGTATTGCGTGCGGCTTGTTCAGCGAACAGCTCCTCTGCACGGTAATTGCTACGAGGTGTCACATAAAGTGTCATTAATGCCGACACCACTAGCATGCCCGCTGTCACAGGAAACATACCCTGCAACAATTGGTGCGGACCAAATCCAGTAGCTGCCAGAACCGTCACTTCATTGTCGATATACATGCGGCCCATGCTCAGCATGACCCCAATAAAAAAGCTGAGCGGGAGAATGAATTCCAAAAAAGCCGGCGACTGATACATCAACAGCGACATCAGTAAATCTACATCTAGCTTCCCCTGGGTTGCCAAGTAAAAGTACTTGATGATGCGACTACCCGCAATAACGACAAATAGCGTCACCAGCACAGCCAGTGTCGACATCAGGATTTGTACGTTAAGATAACGCCTAATAATCATGCCAGAGCCACACAAACATCAGATGGGTTGAGAAAGCGGCACATAGTAACAGAACTTCAGTGTCCTATTCATCGCTAACAGACCAGCCAGGCACACCCTGCTCGGCCAGTACACGCCCCATCAGGGTCATTAATCCCTCCTTCGTCTTGACACACCACCAGCGATTATCCTGCCAACTCAAATGATAACCTCCACTGCGTGCTGCCAACCAAAGTTCTTTCAGGGGTGCTTGCCGGTTAAGTATAATGCGGCTACGGTCAGGAAGTATCAGTGTCAGGATCCCATCCCCTGCATCTTGATCGATGTCAGCATCCAAGGCTTCCACATGGCGCTCAATAGCCTGCAACGTATCTTCAAGCGCCTGCTCATAGGTTCTCATAAAATTTTCTCCAACATCGGCAATCAACCAGGGAAGAGCCCTAGGGTCCCGCTCTGACGCACGCTATACTAACCGTCTTGAATGGGTAGGAATATCATGCACACAGTTTACCATGCCATAGGGCGTCTGGCCCTGATAGCTCTTTTCTGCTGCACAGTATCCGCCTGCGGCCAGAAAGGCCCCCTTTATCTTCCCGGAACGCAGCCCCATCATGCTTCAACGCCTGGAAACTGACCCCATGTCCTCTACGAACGATGCCTTATTCATTGAGCAGCTCACTGCAGCTGAACTCGCCCATCAGTTTGGTACTCCATGCTATGTATATTACAAGGCAAAACTTAAAGAAAGGTATCAGTTCTTAGGACAGGCTTAGAGCCTGCTACCTCATCGTATATGTTATGCCGTCAAGGCTAATAGCAATCTCGCTGTTCTGCAGCAGTTAGCGCAATTGGGAGCAGGTTTCGACATTGTATCAGGAGGAGAACTTGAACGGGTTCTGCGTGCAGGAGGCC
>JABEVH010000206.1 GCA_013043915.1 Pseudomonadales bacterium | reverse complement strand
CGGCATTAAATCAAGGATAGGGGCTCTGCCGGTGCTGGCGGCCCCCCCTGCCTGTTCAATCAGCCAACTCATGGGATTAGCTTCATACAGCAGGCGCAACTTGCCGCCTTGTTGACTCAGCTTGCTGTCCATGGGATAGAGAAATACACCACCGCGTGTCAAGATGCGATGCACATCAGCCACCATGGAAGCAATCCAACGCATGTTAAAATTCTTAGCCCTCACGCCATCTTTGCCCTGCAACAGTTCCGCAATATAGGTCTGAACCGGGGCTTCCCAGAAGCGCTGATTAGACATATTGATAGCAAACTCCGAGGTAGTCTCAGGGATCATCACCGATGCCTGTGTCAATAGATACTCTCCGTGCTGCCGGTCCAGGGTAAACATCTGAACGCCCTGCCCCAGGGTAAGCACCAGCTGGGTCGATGGGCCATAGAGGGCATAGCCTGCGGCAACCTGATGCCTTCCAGACTGCAGGAAATCTTCGGCAGTTAACTCGCCAGCCTGGGCTGAAGCCCGTAATACCGAAAAAATAGTTCCTACCGAGACATTAACGTCAATATTGGAAGAACCATCAAGAGGATCAAACACCAGAAGATAGGGGCCATGTGGGGCATCCACCGGTAATTCATAGATATTCTCCATCTCTTCAGAAGCCATGCCCGCAACGCTGGCGCTGGCCAAAACGGCATCAATCAGCATCTGGTTAGAAAGTACATCCAGGTTTTTCTGCGTTTCTCCCTGAACATTCTCACTGCCTGCCGAGCCTAATACACCAGCAGCCAACGCCCCCTGCCCCAAGGCCGAGCCTATGGCCGTACATGCGTTTGCAACAGCTTCCAGCAGTGAGGCCAAGGGTGGCTCAGCGTGGGCTGTCAGATAGTGGCTCAAGCTCATTGTTGGCATAAACAAGTCCTCAGTCGAAATAAAATCAAGGCGACTATTGTCACCCATGTACAACAGGGTGACCAGCCTTCTCCTTCTACAACTGGCTATATGCTTATTGCTTAATAATGTTTCCCATGCCGGATATGCCTGCGATATTCTCCTCCGCTATATAACAAACCATGCTTGTAATCAGGAATCCACGCATCATGCCATCTGCTTCGACAACCCTGACCCATCTAAAACAACTGGAAGCTGAGTCCATACATATCATTCGCGAGGTCGCTGCTGAGTTTGAGCGCCCTGTCATGCTTTATTCCGTAGGGAAAGACTCAGCCGTCATGTTGCACCTGGCCTCCAAGGCTTTTGCTCCGGGCAAACTGCCCTTTCCTCTCCTGCATGTCGACACCACCTGGAAGTTTCAGGAGATGATTCGCTTTCGCGATGCCATCACGCAGAAATATCCTGTTGAGCTTTTGGTACACATTAATCAGGACGGCGTTAAAGCGGGGGTTAATCCGTTCAGCAGTGGCTCCGCACGCCATACCGATGTCATGAAGACAGAAGGGCTTAAACAGGCACTCAACCATTACCGTTTTGATGCGGCTTTCGGAGGCGCACGGCGCGATGAAGAGAAATCCCGTGCCAAGGAAAGAGTCTACTCCTTCCGTGATCGTAACCATCGTTGGGACCCCAAGAACCAGCGCCCCGAACTATGGAACATTTATAACAGCAAGATACAGCCCGGGGAAAGTATCCGCGTTTTTCCTCTCTCCAACTGGACAGAACTGGACATCTGGCAATACATCTACCTGGAAAATATCGACATCGTCCCCTTGTATTACGCTGCACCTCGCCCTGTCATTGAGCGCGATGGCAGCCTGATCATGATCGATGATGATCGCATCCTGAATTACCTAAGTGAGGAAGAAAAGCAGCGCATCGAAACACGCTCAGTGCGCTTTCGTACGCTGGGATGTTATCCGCTGACCGGTGCCGTGGAGTCTACGGCCACGACACTGCCTGAAATTATTCAGGAAATGTTACTCACGCGCACATCTGAACGGCAAGGGCGCGTGATCGACCATGACCAGTCGGGTTCCATGGAAAAGAAAAAGATTGAGGGGTATTTCTGATGTCACACCAGTCTGAACTTATCGCTAATGACATTTTGGGTTATTTGCACCAGCATGAGAACAAGGACATGCTGCGCTTTATCACCTGCGGTAGTGTTGATGATGGTAAATCCACCCTCATCGGGCGCTTGCTGCATGACTCCAAACTGATTTTTGAAGATCAACTAGCAGCCATCGAACGCGATTCACGCAAATTCAATACCACAGATCAGGACATTGATCTGGCCTTACTCGTTGATGGACTACAGGCTGAACGAGAGCAAGGTATCACTATCGATGTTGCCTACCGCTATTTCTCAACTGAAAAACGCAAATTCATCATCGCAGACTGCCCCGGCCATGAGCAGTACACACGCAACATGGCTACCGGGGCATCCACCTGTAACCTGGCTATTATTTTGATCGATGCTCGATATGGCTTACAGCCACAAACACGACGCCACAGTTTTATCGTCAACCAACTAGGTATCAGACATGTCATTGTGGCCATCAATAAAATGGACCTTGTCGATTATTCGGCAGAAGTTTTTGCCAACATACGCCAGGCCTACCAGGATTTTGCCGCGGTATTGAATATACCTGACATACGTTTTGTCCCCATGTCAGCGCTACGCGGCGACAATGTCGTCACGCCCAGCATGCACATGCCCTGGTACAATGATCCGACCCTCATGCAACTGCTGGAACATGTAGTCATTAGCCAGGATGTCCAACTCGATGCTCTCCGCTTGCCGGTACAGCTGGTCAGTCGGCCACATCAGGATTTTCGAGGATTCTCTGGCACCCTGGCTGCTGGCTCTGTAAAGCGCGGTGACCCCGTACTGGCTTTGCCCTCCTGCCAAAAAGCACACGTCCGTGACATTCTGGTTGCTGGCGTTGAAGCTGAGCAGGCAGTTTGCGGACAGGCCATTACCTTAACCCTGGATAGGGAAATTGATGTCTCTCGCGGTGACATGCTGGTACATGCCGAGGAGGCACAACCCCTAATTGCAACGCGACTCGACGTTAATATGGTCTGGCTTCAGGAGACTAGCTTACAGCCAGGACTTGAGTATTTGATCAAAATCGGTGGACGTATGCTGCCAGGTCAGGTTGAGTTCGTGCATCACCGCACGAACATCAACACGCTGGAACATGAACCGGCGGCCACCTTGCAGCTCAATGACATAGGCTTTTGCCGCGTACAGCTTAGCCAACAAGCTGTCTTTGACTCCTATCGCGATTGTCGCGGCACCGGCTCACTCATTCTGATCGACAGAGCCACGAACGCTACAGCAGCAGCCGGCATGATAAAAGGTATCGTTGATACTGCAGTCACGCCAAGGGAACCCAGTGATTACGAACGCCTGAAAAATTTTGAAGTCGAACTTAACCGTCTCGTGCGGCAGTACTTTCCGCACTGGGGTGCTCTGGATATTACAAAAACCTAATCTTGCTTTGCTGGGATTTAACGGGAAACCAACATGGCTTCCCGTTAAATCCAGTTCCTTGCGCTTAAACTGCGTAGGTACGATTTAAATAGTCCAGAATATCAGCCGACTCAAACATGGCAACGCCGGTATTGGGGTCTTCCAGATAAGGTACTTGCACCTGCCCCTTGCTCGCCAACATCGCTGCACGAGGGCCTCCTGGCACAGGCCGATAAGGCCCGGGGCGGACTCGCATGCGCGCAGGACCAATATCTGCAAACTGTTCCTTGCCCAGATTATGCAGCAGGTAGGGCAATTCCAGTTCACAAAGACGCTCACGAACCAGGCGAGAATAAGGACTGGACTCAAAACTCCAAAGCTGCAGAGGCTGTTGCGCCGTTGTTTTGACTGCATGGGCTTGGGTGCCCTGCATGCCTCGTACGGCACTGCCTAAACCACTGAGCGCAATTTTCAGGCCCCCATAACGATACGTCTTGGGCGTTTTTCCCCGTCCGTAAGTAGCAAAAAGATAGTCGATGATAGCTTGCGACTCCAGCAAGGTGGTCTGCGTATTGGGATCGACTAACAAGGGAAACTGCAACCTCCCTGCCAGCTTTTGCGCTTCCGGACGAAAACGTTGCCCACCTTTGGGGCAGGGCTGGATCAGCACATCCAGGCGCAAAGCCGTCAATGCCTCACGCACGGCTCGGCAGTAAGGGCAGGCTTCCATATCAAACAAAACCAGAGGTTGTGCAGCCCGACTCACCTCGGACAGAGCCGAGGTACCACGCCATCCAGCCAACGTCGACGTCATGACCGAACCTAGAACCTTGAACTGATGTTGCAAACCAGCCATACCATTGCTCCGCTGATGGGTAAAATAAGACTATGCCACAGATTACCATCGGGGTCATGGCCGATTCTGCACGATATCGGCAACCTCTCACCCAAGAGATGCTTGTCTTGAGTTATTTATGCTGTTTTTTAAATTACGTTTTCTATGAATTTATCAAATAAGTGGCATGATTTAGATGCTTGGCTTGAGAGAGTCGTTTTGAGTTCAAATCCGTCGCCCATGGCCCTCAGCATGGTGATATGTTTGTATGGTTCTACATACAGGCGACCAGATCAACCATTATGGACAGAGAGAGCATCGTTGTGCGTATTTTTCCCCAGAATTCATCAACGGCACAAAACATCTCAAGCCTACTTTGACTCAGTAGCTATACTCTGGCGTACTGTTCGATGCCTGCTGTAACGCTAGACCTGATAGCCTAAAAACTCATCAGAAGCCTGAGAACTCCCAAGGTGGCGTGAAATTTATATGCTTTTTACCAAGCCACCCTCGAGCCTCGACCTTCGTAGCACCGTGGAACATTCAATCAGCTTAAGGTCGATTCAACCTAGTCATCTGGCTTTCATGTTGGCAATCTGTTGACATCAGGCTAACATTTAGCCTTCAACTGGACGATCACCGTAGTGGCAGTGCCACCGGTAGCCGATAATTTGTACAGGACGCTGTGGGACCATGACGATAGCTTAACACTGAATTTGGTGTCTTATGAAATACTGTCTGTAGCGGCTTTAGGCACACCTAATGAGGGGAGTGTGACCTTAAATCATGATGGTACCGTAACCTACCATGGGGATGCTCAGGATGGATGGTTCGGATG
>JABEVH010000205.1 GCA_013043915.1 Pseudomonadales bacterium | reverse complement strand
GGATAGGGCTGATAGCAGGGGCCGTTTTTGCCCAGGCCCATAAAGCAACCCAGAGTAGCGTTAAAGTAGGCATTTGGGTCAAAGGCAGGAGCATGAAAAGGCTGCATCAATTCGCGGATGTCAGAGCGCCGTTCCGAAGGAGCCGGTAGAGAAGATGGATATTTGAGTTTGTGTTGCCGCATGAGGGCTAGCAGGCTGCCACTAAAGCCTGCGCACCAGGCCAGTAATTGCAGGGGTGAGGGCATTCCTCCCAGCTCTAGCATGGGCAAGAAGCCCACGAACAGGCAGGACAGCGCTAGTCTTTGGTAGGGTGTCCATGACCTAAGGCCAAGAGCCGCCCCTAATAGTAGGCCGTCAAGACCTGCTAATAATACTACGTTCATGGCACCATCATGCCCTGTCACCGTGACAGGGTTATGAAGGCTCTATGATCGTTTAGCGGAGGGCTGCTGTTTTTTCCCGCGGCGGCATATCGGGTTCTTCAACACCATCCATATGGGTGCTTTGGTAAACAGGTAATTGTATGCGTTGTCGCAAGTTTTCCAGGGTAGCAAATGGAGATTCCTGAATCAGCATATTGACGGTCCAGTTAGGTATGTGTCCCTGCAGGTTAGTGTTGCCTGACATGATGACCTTGACCTTGTGCATGCCCATGGGAATGAAGGTCCAGTCAGAGCGCAGAGAGGCGCGAACATAACCCGGAGTATCTTGGTAAGTAATGCTATGGCCGTGGAGATAAACAATATGTGTGCGTGCATCCTGAGACCAAAAGCCTTGAACGACAGCATCGCGATCTGTGGTGGGCCAAGGCATGGCGGTTTCAATATGCAGGGTATAACTATGCTTGGGGTCGTCGCGGTTTAACATTTCAACCCGGCGCGTATGATCCAGCCATTGCGGTGCCGCATCAGCATCATAAAAGAGTGCCAACAGACCGGAAAGGGAGCTGTCAACCTCAACTTCGGCACGAAAATCTGCTAAATGGGAATCGGAACTTACATGCTTCCATACCTGAATTCCATCTTCATCCTTGGCCAATTCCCAGTTGGATTGGGCCCAGCCCAAACTACTGGTTATCAATAATAACCATCCACCCAGCCATGTTCGCATGGATCGTTCTCAAGCAAAGTTAACTGATACTATAGTATATAGGCCTATGGAACGTCGTGGGCCGATCATTTACTTTGTGGTGTCACGCAGGTCATTGGTGTCAACTCTCGGTTGGTCCTGAGCCCTTGGCGTCTACGGGAAGGGGGAGACTGAGTCGCCCTCTTTCGAGGGTTAAAATGAAATTTAGAGATGAAATTCCAGGATAGGGGGGGGTTCTGCGCTGATAACACGGTTCCTGCCCGTTCGTTTGGCTTCATAAAGAGCATGATCAGCCCGCTTGAAAAAATCGAGATCTATCGCAATCAGGGATGCCTCGCCATGGGCGTGACGGCGCAAACGTGCCAAGAGCTGCTCCCCGTACTGATAAAAGTGTCGACGGTTATACAGTCCTGTCAGGACATCCTGATGCGCCAAAATTTTCAGCATGCGAGTCTGGTCATCGCGTTCGCGTAGTAATGTGCTAAAAAAACCTGAACTCAGCATGACACCAACAACTAGTAGATTGATAAACTCCAGTTGGGCTCTTGCATCACCGAGCTGTACGAATGGCGAATGACCGTTGTGCATGGCGTATTGGGTAAAGATCAACAAGATGATGTTGCCGGTCATGGCTCCTGCCAAGCCCAAACGACTGGCCATCAATAAGGTACCCAGATAGGCGGTTGAAATAATGTGTAGCAGACTTAACCAGTGCCCTTCAGCTTGCAAGAGAAACAGCCCTGACCAGCCCGCCATAGCACTTAATGCAGCCAGTTCCAGAACATATTGCGGGCGTAAGCCATGACGCCACCGGTCATTGTAAGCGAGCAAGACTGAAGTGATGCTGACTTGGCAGGTGGCTTGTTCCAGCATCCAGAAGTTGCCGGGGTCGAGAAAATCATGCCAGCTAGGTAGTAAATTATTACTCACTAACCAGAGGATGTAGCTGCCCAGAATGCGGCTGACAGGTTGCAGGATGATGGCTTCCACAAGGATGAGCAACAAGTAATCTATGCTGCGTTCTATGCTGATTCGAAAACCAGCCAGCCTGAGACAGGTAACGCCTGTTACCATGACAGCCGTGTTTGCAAGGGTAGTTAGCAGATTTAAAAGCCAGGGCAGACCCTGTTCATGGCCTAAGTAAAGCTGGCCAATAACCACCACCGGCCAGGATCGTAATCCCGCCAGTAAACCCAGCGCCAAGGAAAATCCTTGCGGCAGAAAAATGTTTTCTGAAACTTCATCATTGATTTGGGAAAATTCGTATGAAATTTTACCGAGCAGGACATAGACCAAGACAGCCACAGCTAGCAGGAAGCCTGTACGTACTCCCTTTTGCCAACTGCGTGGCTTCCCTGGCAACTGCATGAATGCCCCCCAGATGCAATCTGTAGCTACTATGGGTTTAGCATAAGTATTGATCCAGCGGACGGGTTAATTTCAGTTTAGCGGCATTTCAAGCCCAAAAATGGAGAAAAAGAAAAGGACCCGACCAAAAGGTGGTCGGGTCCTGAGGAAGTGGTGGGCCCCCCGAGAGTCGAACTCGGCACCAACGGATTCAGCTTTGCGTGGGTTTCCCCAACTCGCTGGACTATCTCACCACCTGCAACACCGCCTTCTTGGGAAGTTGGTTTGTTCAGGTGTCGGGCGTTCTTGGCGGTTATTAAGAGGACTTGACCTCTCCGCTAGTCTCTGCACCTTCCAGAACTGTAGTTCTGGCTTGGCTCAGGATTGCCGTAGCTGTAAACAGCCTTAGGTTTCCCTGAATTAACCCGATTGTTCAATCATCATTTCTGATGAAGGTCACCTTAAGTTTGATGAGTCCGCTGCTCTAACCAGGCATGAGCTAGAGGCCCTTGGGGACAGCATTCTATAGCAAAGTCATGCATCGGTAAATCATTACAGGGAGGAGAGGGATGAGAACTTGTGAGATGAACATGTATACTACTTGCTTTACATGAAACGATCTGGAGCCCGACGACCATGCAGACAGTACGTACACGCATTGCCCCTTCGCCTACGGGCGATCCGCACGTGGGTACGGCCTACATTGCCTTGTTTAATCTCTGTTTTGCACGGCAACATGGGGGAAAATTTATCCTGAGAATAGAAGATACCGACCAGCAGCGTTCTACGCATGAATCCGAGGTCCAGATATTGGAAGCCTTGCGTTGGTTGGGTTTGGACTGGGATGAAGGTCCTGATGTAGGGGGGGCATTTGCCCCCTACCGGCAGAGTGAGCGCAGTGCAATTTACCAACACCATGTTCATGAGCTAGTGCATCAAGGTCATGCTTTTCATTGTTTTTGCAAGGCAGATCGATTGGATGTTTTGCGCAAAGAGCAGATGGCTCAGGGGAAAAATCCTGGATATGACGGGCATTGTCTGAGGCTGTCCCAAGATGAGGTGGCGGACAGGTTGGTCTCAGGTGAGCCCCATGTTATTCGTATGCGAGTTCCTGATGAGGGAGTTTGTTCGTTCGATGATTTATTGCGCGGACGTATCGAAATACCCTGGAGTCAGGTGGACATGCAGATTCTGCTCAAGGCAGATGGATTGCCTACTTACCATCTGGCTAATGTGGTCGATGATCACCTGATGCAGATTACTCATGTGTTGCGTGGTGAAGAATGGATCAGTTCTGCCCCAAAACATCAGCTCTTATATCAGTATTTCGGCTGGCAAATGCCGGCGCTATGTCATATGCCGTTGCTGCGTAACCCAGACAAAAGCAAGCTTTCCAAGCGTAAGCATCCTACGTCCATTTTGCACTACCGTAGTATGGGTTACCTCCCAGCTGCGCTGCTTAATTATCTGGGACGTATGGGGTGGTCCATGCCTGATGAGCAAGAAAAGTTTACGCTGCAGGAAATGATTGAGCATTTTGAATTGGGGCGCGTGTCGTTGGGAGGGCCAATTTTTGATGTAGAGAAGCTGGATTGGCTGAATGCCTCTTGGATCAAGGAAATGCCTCTTGAGGAACTGATGCAGGCATTTATGGCATGGCAGTTCACCCCTGAATTTGTTAAGAAGGTGCTCGCACAGATTCAGCCTCGTATTCATCGCCTAAGCGACGCTGTTGACTGGGCTGGATTCTTCTTTCGAGGTGCTGTTGGCGTGACGGCAGAGAGCTTTACGCATAAAAAACTCTCTATAGAACAGGTGCGTAAAATATTGCAGCTGATGTTATGGGCAGCAGAGCAAGGTGGGCCCTGGAATCATGATGCCATTCAGAGCATGTGCATGCATTGGGCTGGTGCCCTCGATATTAAGTTACGCGATTTTATGGCGCCGCTATTTATGGCTATTGCTGGCTCGGCTTCCAGTACACCGGTGATGGAATCGATGGCGTTATTGGGGCCGGACATGGTTCGTTTTCGTTTGCGACAGGCCTTGCATCAGTTAGGATGGCCGAGTACAGAAGAGCAATCAGCTTGGTCAACGTGGGTGCAACAGCATCCCTTGATAGCTTAGTCGGCGAGTTTAAAACTAATCTGCTAGGCTGTTGGTACCCATGGAGATGACTTGGAGTTCTTCGATGATACCGGTGATAGCGGTTTTGCTGGTGTTTTTTCTGGGCATTTTTTCAGTATATAACCTTTTGGTGCGTGGTCGAAACCAGGTTAAGAATGCTTTTGCCCAGATCGATGTGCAGATGCAAAGACGTTTTG
The DNA here is from genome assembly GCA_013043915.1 of Pseudomonadales bacterium. Lineage (GTDB taxonomy): Bacteria > Pseudomonadota > Gammaproteobacteria > Pseudomonadales > Moraxellaceae > JABEVH01. Next base: position 9,669 of record JABEVH010000205.1, on the reverse strand, counting down.
ACCTGATCCCTAATCTGGTAGAGACGTGTAAGGCTTATATGCAGCACGAGCATGATACGCTTACGCAAGTGGCTGCAGCGCGCCAGCAAGCCATGGCAGCCCAGGATGTCTTCAAAAAAGATCTATCAAATAGCCAGGCCATGAATACGTTGATGCAGGCCGAACAAAAGTTGCATCAAGGTATGGCTAATGTTATGGCTGTGGTGGAGAGCTATCCTGATCTAAAAGCGGATCAAACCTTGCAGCCTTTGTTGGAGGAGTTGGCTTCGACAGAAAATCGTGTTGGTTTTGCCCGGCAAGCCTATAACGATGCAGTGATGGAATTTAATGTGACCCGTGAAAGTTTTCCTGCTGTGATATTTGCGGGCTCGCTTGGGTTTGCAGCGGTGCAGCCGTGGTCTCTAGAGAATCAAGAAGCCAGGCAGTCTGTTCATGTAAGTTTTCATTGATGCCGGGTGGTTGGTTGTGAGTTTTTGGCTGCAACAAGCAAGGGCGCGTCAGCATGCCTTGATCTGGATCCTGTTGTTTGTGATCTTGGTGGTTTTGGTCTTGTTGGGCGTTAATCTAGTTTATTGGGGGTTGGCGCCCTGGCTGCCAGGGTCTCGCATCAATCATCTCTACGTTATCAATTTCACCGTCGCTGCTATGATGGTGCTGGTGGCTGTGTCGAATTATTTGGGGTTGAAGCAGGGAGGACATGGATGGGCGCGGCAGTTGGGCGCCCGTCAGTTGACCGATTATGGTCTTAAACCACAGGAACAATGTTTGCGAGACGTGTGCGCAGAAATGTCTGTGGCCTCCATGCAGTCGTTGCCTTCTGTCTACGTTCTGGATCATGAGTCGGGTATCAATGCCATGGTGGCGGGGTTGACACCGGATGACACGGTGTTAATGGTGACGGCTGGGGCCTTGCAGCATTTGGGGCGAGATGAGCTGCAAGCCATGATGGGGCATGAATTCAGTCATTTGGCTGATGGTGATGCATTGCTGAATCTACGTTTAGTGATTACCTTGTCAGGCCTGCATGCTTTGTACCGATTAGGGCAAGTCTGTTCAGAGTGGGCTGTTGCGGTGGAGGGCAAGGTATTTATTCTGTCATGGGGGCTGTTCGGGATCGGTCAGGGGATACGTATCTTGGGGTTGGGTGGAGTGTTTCTTGGTCGCTGGTTATGTGCGGGTATCAGTCGGGAGCGTGAGTTTCTTGCCGATGCTACCGGGGTGCAGTGGACGCGGCATAAAGAGGCTATGATCAGCTTACTGATGGTGTTGCGTGAGCATCCCGAATACCGGGTGTGGCAGCATGGCCGAGCCGAAGAATTTAGTCATATGTGTTTTGTCAGTAATGAAAACTGGCGGCGATGGTTGTCTTCTCATCCCCCCCTGAAGGAGAGGGTCAAGGCACTCGATCCCCTGGCTTTGGTAAGGTGGCGATCTAAACAGCGTCAGATTAAAACAGCGTCTTTGGTGCCTGCCGCTCATGGTGTAAATGATGCGTTGGCCATGCCCTTTGTTTTGCATCAGGCGAGTACACAGGTGGCTTTGCAGCCAGTGCTTTTGTTGGGCCTGTGTGGTGTAGGTGCGACTTATACGGCTGAGCTTCAAGGAGTAAGTTTTGCGCAGGGACTTGCTTTGCTCGAGTCGAGCATGGCAGGCATAACCGGGTTGGATACATTGCAACAGCAACAACTAAGTTTAGCGATGCCTGCTAACTTGTTGCAATGGGTAGCCCATCTCAGGTTGAGGGCGCGATATGTCACCTATGTATGTTCGGGTCATGCCGAACTGAATGATTTTACGCCGCAGGTTGCCATAGTCGTGGCAGGCTGGTTACAACTGGTGTGTAAGGATACTGATCCGGAACATTTTGCACTGATCATGCGAACCTTAGGAATAAAAGCAGGACTTCCTGGGAAGGTGTCGTGGAAAGACTGTGAACAAGCAGCTCTGAATCTTTCCATGCTGGTGCACTGGTCACGTCAGGCCTTGTGGGACGCTTGTCAGGATGCTGTGGGTTTGGCCGGTATTCGTACGCATGAGGAAGAGGCTGCCCTGCATGCCTTGGCGGAACTCTGGCAGCTGACGTGAAAAAATGAAAATCGAGGTGTTGACAGGGGGGGTAAGGGTGCATAGAATGCGCGCCTCAGCTGATGATCTCCAGCTTTTAGCTGAGTTTGTGGGGCTATAGCTCAGCTGGGAGAGCGCTACAATGGCATTGTAGAGGTCAGCGGTTCGATCCCGCTTAGCTCCACCAAGGTTTACATCTGGGTCCCCATCGTCTAGAGGCCTAGGACATCGCCCTTTCACGGCGGTAACCGGGGTTCGAATCCCCGTGGGGACGCCACTCATATCAAGGTCTTATGAAAGCATGAGACCATAGCTCTGTAGCGTGACTGAATCACTGTCCGTGGCAGCGTTTTACGCCGAGCTTATGCAACATAAGTGTTCATCGGGCGAAAACAACTTTTGCTATCGTTACTTAAAGTGTGCAGGGCTCTCTTACTGTTCAAGCGGAAAGCCGGCAGCGCGTAATTTTTTCCAATCTAAGGCGGCTTCCAGTGCATCCGTCAGTCGATCGATATTGCGCTCCTGGCGTTCCTGCGTAGATGGATGCACCTGACGGATGCAACCTGCCCAGTTCAAAATAAGCTGCAAGGCTTCGGGTTCGTCAAACAGGCCGTGCACATAACATCCAAGAACCTTCCCATCCGCACTCAAGGCCCCATCAGGCCTGCCATCCAGGATCAGGGGAGCTGATTCAGCAGGCGCTGTCGTTAGGCCATGATGAATTTCATAACCCCGGACATAGGCAACTTGTCCAGCCAAGTGGAGGTGACCTTCAACGGTCGCCAGTTGCTTGCGCGGAGCCATCACCGTGGTGACGGGTAAATACCCAAGTCCCGTGCTACAACCCGCAATTTGCTCCAAACCGATAGCATCAGTAATGTGTTGACCCAACATCTGATAGCCGCCACAAATACCAATCGCTTTACCACCATAACGCAAATGCTGCTGCAGGTAGCTATCCCACCCCATACGCCGCAACCAGCTCAGATCAGCCTGGGTATTCTTACTTCCAGGAAGGATCACAAGGTCGGCAGCGGGTGGATGCTGTTCGGGCCCCACAAACAGTACATCAACATCCTCAAGCTGGCGCAAGGGATCGAAATCCGTATGATTGGAGATATGTGGCATGGCGGGTATCACGATACGAAAACTGGCTCGCCGGTTTATTGACGAAGCTAAAGCGTCCTCCGCTGCCAGATCCAGGCCGTGCAGATAGGGCATTACGGCAAGGACGGGTTTGCCAGTCTGCTGTTCCAACCAGTCCAGCCCAGGTTGAAGCAGGCTGAGGTCGCCTCGAAAACGATTGATGATAAAACCTCGTATCCGATCCTGTTCCGAGGCTGACAAACATGCCAATGTTCCTACAATATGAGCAAAGGCTCCCCCCCGATCAATATCAACGACCAGCCAGACCGGACAGTCCACGGCTTCAGCAAATCCCATATTGGCAATATCGTTCTGTCGAAGATTAATCTCAGCGGGGCTGCCAGCTCCTTCAACAATCACATGATCATATACAGCCTCTAAACGTAGCCAGGAAGCCTGTACAGCCCCCCAGGCCTGCGTCTTATAGGCGTGGTAGTCCACGGCATTGAGGTTGCCGATGGGATGACCGTGGATGATGATCTGCGCCGTGCAATCTGCCGTTGGTTTAAGCAGTACAGGATTATGATCTGTATGAGGAGAGAGACCACAGGCGGCAGCCTGAACCGCCTGTGCTCGACCAATCTCCCCTCCATCACAGGTCACCGCGCTATTTAAGGCCATGTTTTGCGGTTTAAAAGGAGCTACTTTCATGCCGCGACGCCATAAAAGTCGACATAACGCCGTAACTAACGTGCTTTTGCCGGCATCTGATGTGCAACCCTGAATCATCAAACTAGGCACTCATGTCTCCAGAAGTCAGCGCAGGTGGTGTAGATGAACTTGACTCAGCCGTGTGCCCGGGATCTTGTAACAGCTTGTCCGGGACGGTATGAGCAGGGACAAACCAAGTTTCAGCATGGATCGTCAACGCATGCACAGGATGCCTGTAGAGCGCACTCAGATTGGTGGCCGTCAGAATCTGGTCAACGGGACCTGCCAACCAATGACCTTCACCAAACAGGAGCAGAACATGGCTGGCAAAGGCGCGGGCATGGTTGGGGTCATGACCGATAACGAGCAGGCTACGCCGTGCCGAACGTTCTTCACGCAGGATAGCCAATACCTGTTGCTGATGACGCAGATCAAGCTGTGATAAGGGTTCATCCAGCAGCAAAACATCAGCTTGCTGAGCCAGAGTTGCGGCCAAAGAGCTGCGTCTTCTTTCGCCCCCGGAGAGGGCATTGACATTTCTATGTGCCAAGGAATCCAGATCAAGGCGATGTAACTGTAACATGGCAATTGCATGGTCCTGGGAGCTTTCCCATGACCAGCGACCGAGGTGAGGATAACGACCGCTTAAAACCTTGCCCATAACGGTCGAGGAAAAAGGTTGTTCATCGCTTTGAGGTAGCCATGCCAGATGACGTGCACGCGCGTTAGGCGACCAGTCTTGTATACGCCGACCTAGTAGGTGCACCTCTCCTCTTGGTCGTGGATGCCAACCCGCAATGGCCGCCAGTAAGGTGCTCTTGCCGCTTCCATTTTCTCCCAGAATCATCCATGCCTCACCCCGTTCAACGGAGAACTGCATACCCTGGTAAAGGTCTCGATGACCTTGCCTGAGCGTAAGGTCAACAATATCGAGAACGCTCATAGATGGTCTCCTCGCTGCTTGAGCAGCAACAGGAATACCGGCACGCCTGCCAGGGCCATAACCACGCCAACAGGCAACTGTTGCGGTGCTATGACGACGCGCGAGATGATGTCGGCCAGTAGCAAGATCAGACCACCTCCTAGGGCGCTGGCAGGCAGTAATACACGGTGGTCAGTTCCAAAGACCAAGCGTAAGGCATGAGGGACGATGAGTCCGATAAAACCGATGATACCTGCTGTGGTCACCGCAAACGCGGTGGCTACAGCTACCACCACGTAAAGACGCCATTGTAGTCGTTGGATAGGAATGCCCAGGGCATGGGCAGGCATGATCCCTAAACTCAAGATATTGAGCATTTTGGCACTAGGCCATATCACGACAAGACATACGCATAAACACAACATGGCAGGTTCCCAACGGGCACCTGACAGATCACCTAGTAGCCAGAATACCATGCCGCGTAGCAGTCCGTCGGGTGCCAGACTCAGCAACAAAGAACTCAATGCCCCACAGAAGGAAGCCAGCGCAACTCCAACCAGCAACATTCTGAGAGGTTTGGTGGCCAGATCGTGGCCAGCTAATATAAAAACCAGTAAGGTCATGATCAAAGCCCCGGAACCCGCAGCCAGGGTAACTATGAGGCTACCTGCTCCCAGCAGGATGGCCATCAATGCACCCACGCTGGCTCCGCCTGAGGTGCCCAACATATACGGGTCTGCCAGCGGATTACGCAACAACACCTGTTGCAAAGCGCCGGCCAAGCCTAATAACCCGCCCACGGCCCAAGCTGCTAGGGTGCGAGGCAAGCGTAATTGCATGATGACATCGCGAGCCAGTTGCGCCTTCAAATCACCTTGCCAGATCTGCCAAGGACGAAAGTCTGTGCTGCCCAAGCTCAAACTAAAAAGCATCGTTATTAGCACCAAGGCTGCCAGGAAGATCATGGCGAATGTCTGTCGTGTCGGGGTCATAGGCTGGCTATTCATCATGGATATTGCCGCGCTTGGTTAACGGCCAGGCATAATCGTTCCGTGCCATCAACCAGGCGAGGCCCCAAACGATTGAGTAAATCGGGTGGCAGTACAATCAACTGCCGATGACGTACTGCAGTCATGTTAGGCCATTGTTTCCAACGGGCCAGCTCATCATGGTCATGACTGGGCTCACTGCTGGTGATGATCATGTCAGGGTTGGCCGCGATAACAGCTTCATCGTTCACGATGGGCACCAGGGCAGGAAGCCGGGAAAATACATTGACAGCACCACAGATCCGCATCGCATCTGAAATAATTTGCTCACCATTGATCGTCATCAAGGGATGTTCCCACACTTGGTAAAAAACACGTACAGGACGTCGATGGGCATAATTTTTTTGGAGTTGTAACAGCTTCTGCCTGAACTTGCCGGCTGCTTGATCTGCCTGAGCTTGCAGTCCCGTCATGACCCCTAATCGTTCTAGCACGGTGGGTACTTGTACCAACGACCGTGAGTCATCAAAAAACACCCGGATACCTAAAGACTCCAGCTGCTGCATCTGTTGCGGTGAGTTTCCGCTGGACCAGGCCACAATGAGATCTGGTCTTAGCACACGGATACGCTCCAGATCCAGGCCCTGATAACTGCCAACCAGGGGTATCGTTCGTGCTTGAGCAGGGTAGTCGCTATAACTGACCGTGCCCACGATTCGTGCACCTGCACCGATAGCAAACAGATCCTCGGTGAGATGAGGCGCCAAACTGATAATGCGCTGGGCTGGGTGAGGCAGCTTGATAAGTTGGTCATGATCATCGTTAACTGAAACTTCAGCCAGGGAGAGTAGTGTCTGCAATAGCAACAGCCCGACGATGGTTGCCCTCATCATGCCCCCAGCAAGGCGGCAGTGGCTGCCGGATGACTGCTAAACCAAAGATGGACATAACTGGCGGTCAATGAGCCATCACGGTATACCGCTTCGCCCCGCCGTACTGAATGGCTGGAGGTTGCCCAGGTGGCGGGAGGCAAGGATGTGTCGAGCGTCGAATAATGAAACGTATGGCCGCGCAAGGGGCCCAGGCCAAGATCAACGGCTTGTGGACCTACAGCGGATAAACGGGTATTCATGATCGCTTTCGCTGCAAGTAATCCCCACATGGGCAGACAAGATCCGTCACTCAGGCTCAAGGTCTCCGCTAAGACCAGCATGCCGCCACATTCAGCCAAAATGGGTTTTCCGGCAGCCCTCCAGGTATGCAGTTCGTTGGCTAGCGTGGGATGCGTTGACAAGGCTTGCGCATGCAGTTCGGGATAGCCTCCAGGCAACCATAAAGCATCGGCATCCGGTAGAGGATCATGAGCTGTCGGAGAAAAGTAGAGCAACTCAGCCCCCAAGGCCTGTAAACAGGTAAGATTGGCGGGATATATGAAGCAAAATGCGGCATCACGTGCGATAGCAACACGGCGACCTTGCAACAAGGTAGGTAGGACAGGACAGGAAACAGGTTCAAACTCAACACTAGGTGGTAGCTTAGCCATGGCATGTTCGCTGATCATGTCAGCCAGTTGATCTAAACGCTGTTCAAGATCAGGCAATTCATGGGGCAACGCTAATCCGAGGTGGCGTTCAGGCCATGGGTCGACCTGTGGTAACCAGCCTAGCCAAGTATCTGGAGGCATGCATGACTCCAGGAGGTGAGCATGACCGGCTCCAGCCACTTTGTTGGCCACTGCTCCAAAAAAATTCAGCTTGGGTTCGTAGTGTTTTAGGCCAAATGCCAAAGCCGCAAAGGTTTGGGCCATGGCGCTTGCATCAATCATCGCTAGAACCGGCAACCCAAAACGCAGAGCCAAATGTGCTGCGCTGGGTTCACCATCAAATAAACCCATTACGGCCTCAATCAAGATGAGATCATACTGACAGGCAGCTTCATACAAATGCTGGCGACACAGATCCTCGCCAACCATCCAGAGATCCAGGTTGTCTACCGAAGATCCACTGGCCACCGTGAGCAACATGGGGTCAATAAAGTCCGGTCCACATTTGAAAATTTTAACGCGTCGACCCTGGCGACGGTGGTGCCAAGCCAAACCAGCCGTCAGTGTGGTTTTACCGCTACCTGAGGAGGGTGCAGCAATCATCAGTGCAGGGCAGGGTGTCTTTATATCGCTCTTGTGCGTGTTAACGCTCACCATTCAATTCCTTTTTGAGCAGCGATGCCGGCATGAAAAGCATGTTTGCTGGCCTCCATGGTCGTCACGGTATGAGCCATATCCAAAAGAGCGTGTGGGCAATTACGTCCCGTCACCACGACATGCTGCATGGCGGGACGGTTACCCAGGTCATGTACGACCATCTCAATGTCAAGACAACCATATTTGATGGCATAGGTCAGTTCATCCAGCACCACCAAACTTAACGAACTGTCCCGCAGAAGCCGCTGCGCAACCGCCCAAGCAGCCTGGGCACTCTTCTGGTCCTGGTGCTGGTCTTGAGTTTCCCAGGTAAAGCCATCGCCCATCACATGCCATTCAATACCGGGTTGTGACGAGAAAAAACTCTCCTCGCCAGTATCAGTCCGGCCCTTGATAAACTGAACAACGCCGACCTTGAGGTGATGGCCTAGGGCGCGCGCCACCATGCCAAAAGCAGAGGAGGATTTACCCTTGCCATTGCCGGTAAGAACCAATAAGACGCCTAGGTCAGTAACCGCTTCGGCAATGCGTGCATCTATATAAGATTTTTTGCGTGCCATACGCGTTGCATAGTGCTTAGTGCCATCCATCTCCATGCTCATGAAAAATGCCTCTGGATCAACGCACGTAACTGTGGCAAGCCACGGGTGATGGCGGTCATGCCTGGAACCAGAATATCGTGACTGGCGATTTCAAAGACGCACTGGTTTTGCAGCGCAGGCAGCTTATTCCACTCCGGTCGCAGAGCTAATGATTCAGGGAGGAATTTCTTGCCACACCAACTGCCAATAATGACCTGAGGGTCGGCAGCCAAGACCTCCTCGCCACTAACCACACGGTCCCGGGCTGCTCCGCTACGCGCTCGTGCCGCAAAAACATCCACCCCACCTGCCAAGGCTATAAGTTCGGACACCCATTGAATTCCTGTGATCATGGGCTCATCCCATTCTTCAAAATAAACACGGGGTTGTTGTGACAAACCCTGAGCAACTCTTTCTGCGTTTTCTAGTTGTTGCTGCAAGTCTAATCGCAAGGCTGCTGCTGAAGCTACACAATCAAGCAACCTCCCCATGGTGTCAATCATGCCAAGTATTCCGGCCAGGTTACTTTGGGTAAAAACATGCACCTCAACGCCTGCTTTGATGCATGCATCAACAATATCTGTCTGCAGATAGGAGTACGCCAAAATCAAGTCTGGCTTCACTGCCAGGATTTTTTCGACTTTGGCTGAAGAAAATCCACTGACCACGGGATGACGGCGATGAAGTCCTACCGGGTAACGTGCAAACGCAGTAATTCCAGCAATTCTGTGCTGCTGGTTGAGAGCATACATGAGTTCTACTGTCTCGCTGCTGAGACAAACTATACGCTCGGGTGAATAGCTCATCATGAAGACGCCTGAGTTTGTCCTAAGCTACCCAACTTGAGATATGGACAACTTTGGTCCGTCAGATTGAGCAGCCCTATCATTAATAATTTGCACCGTGAAGATCAGTTCTGGATGGATATTCTACGAATCCCTCCCTTGGTACTCAGAACTGCAATAACGGTAGCCTAAAGGCGGAAGGAATGAGTATAGTTAAGACATTTGCCGGCATCTTGAACACTTGTCCGCGCATTCCCCTTGCTAGGTGAGTTCCGAACCAGCATTGCACCAGCAGGGGGTCAAGCGGACGGTTTTGAATATGCAGCTTAAT
>JABEVH010000204.1 GCA_013043915.1 Pseudomonadales bacterium | reverse complement strand
CCCAGCCAGTCTCTTGCAGGCTCAAATTTATGAAATGATGCAGCGCAATGCTGATGCTTTAAACTTGCTTCATCAACAACTGCATCGTTATCCGGATGCTGACCTGCTACGCCAAAATGAAGCAGCTTTATTGATTCGCATGTCACGTAATTCAGAAGCTGAAACAGATTACATGCTTCTGGCGCAACGCCACCCCTTAGACGGTGATTTTTGGCTCGCCCATGCTTTGCTTGCCATGCAAAATCAGCACCTGACAGCGGCTTCTCAATCACTACACATGCTGCTGCAGTTGCAAGAGCATGAAAATGATGCCCATTATTACTTGGGACAAATTGAAGTCTTTAACCACAACAACACTGCCGCCTTAAATCAGTTTGATGCCGTCACTGCTGGCCCTGATTACCTTCCTGCCCTACAGGCCTCGGCATCCTTGCGTGAAAAACTCAACCAGATACCCCAAGCACTAGCGTTCATCAATCAGGCACTTTCACTGCACCCAGAGTATTACGCCCAATTAATCATGATTGAAAGCGACTTGTTAATGAGCGCCCATAACGACCCTGCAGCAGCTACATTGCTGGAGGATGGGTTACATCGTTTCCCGGACAATACAGATTTACTCTATGCGCGAGCTATGCTCGCCGTAGATCAAAATGATCTGCAAAAATTTGAGACCGATATACGTAAGGTTCTGGCCAAGGAACCACACAATCCTGTTGCTCTCAACGCATTGGGTTATACACTGGCTGACCGAACCAACCGCTATCAGGAAGCCCTGGCCTACATACAAGAAGCCCTTAAACTCACCCCCAAAGACCCTGCCATCATTGACTCCATGGGCTGGGTAGAATACCGATTAGGGCACCGTGAACAAGCAGAGACCTTGCTTCGCCAAGCTTGGGACATAATTCACGACGATGAAATTGGCTCTCACTACGGTGAAGTACTTTGGGTTATGGGCCAAAAAGATGAAGCGAATAAAGTTTGGCAGGAGTCGCTAAAAACCAACCCTCGCAGTCCATTTATTCCTGCAACTCGCAAGCGATTGGGAGCTAGCTGATTTTGCAGATTATTCGTTTTTGCCTGGCACTACTGACAGCAGCAGGGTTGGCATCTTGCGCACAGGATAGACCAAAATCTCCTCAAGCTGATCAGCCATGGCAATCAGCTATGGGATGGCTGAACAGGTGTAGCCCATGGTCCATGCAGGGAAAAATGGGGCTACACTGGGGGCATCATGGTGGTTCTATGTATTTTGTATGGCAAGAAAACCAAGCAACCTATGATATAGACCTTAATGGGCCACTCGGCGAAGGCTCTATGCATGTGCATGGTGATGCCCAGGGCATGGACTTACAAGATGACAGGGGAACTGTGCAGCATGCTGAAACCCCTGAATCTATGTTAAAGACAGCCTTTGGCATTGATGCACCCATTTCACGATTACGTGACTGGATACATGGCCGTGCAGGCAGCCCTGATGCTCGCGTCATTCTTGATGATTTAGGCCGAATAGCCAGCCTTCACGATGGAAAATTTCAAGTGAACTACACAGATTATGCTACGGTAGAGACCTATTCTCTACCGAGTCATATCCATATAACCGGACCTCAATTTTCATTAGTCATGGCGATTCATCAATGGTCGGTCCCTGAAAAATGCCACAAACTTGCTTACTAAGCCTCCCGGCCCCTGCCAAGATCAACCTATTTTTACATATTCTGGGCCGCCGCAGCGATGGCTACCATGACCTTCAAACTGTTTTTCAGTTTTTACTCTATGGCGATCAACTCGATTTTTATGAAGATGAGTCCCTGAGACTTACCTGCAACCTGCCTGAATTTGAAAATGAAGATAACCTTATTCTCCGTGCCGCCCGAAAAATTAAGGCTGTGACAGGCATAACGACCGGTATACATATACACCTGAATAAAAACCTACCCTCTGGGGCCGGCTTAGGCGGTGGATCTTCTGATGCAGCCACAACCCTATTAGGATTAAATCGCCTGTGGAAAATTAACCTTTCCATTGAAGAGCTGTCTCAAATGGGCGCTGAGCTTGGCGCTGATGTTCCGGTATTTATCCGGGGACAAGCTGCCTGGGCCGAAGGTATCGGTGAACGCCTTACCCCGATAGAACATCTTGATTGCCCCTGGTATGTGGTACTTACTCCCCCCGTTCATGTTGTAACATCCTCAATATTCCAATCACCGCAATTGACACGAGACACGCCCGCTATTACATTAGCGGCCTTTCACGCTGGCCGCGTCAGAAATGACTGCGAGCCGGTAGTGTGTAGCCGTTATCCTGAGGTAAAATCAGCATTGGATTGGCTGAGTGCGCGGGGTCAGGCGCGCATGACCGGTACCGGGGCTTGTGTTTTCCTGGCTTGTGCTACGGAAAATGAGGCGGTGATGTGTTTGCAACAGGCTCCCTACCCTGGGTTTGTAGCCAGGTCTTGCAATCGCTCACCCGCCATGGAAGCTCTGGAAGCGTGGATAAGGTGATCAGGATAAGCGGTCATGAGATACAGGGGCGTCGCCAAGCGGTAAGGCAGCGGGTTTTGATCCCGCCATGCGGTGGTTCGAATCCATCCGCCCCTGCCATATTCAGGGCAATGGACCCAACTTTTGTCTAATCATCAGGTAAGCGATACATGCCCAATCTCGTCGTCTGTACTGGCAATGCCAATCCGGAACTGGCTCGCAAGGTGGTTAGCCACCTGCATATACCCTTGGCAGCCGCGCATGTAGGTCGTTTCAGCGACGGTGAAATCCAGGTTGAGATTCATGACAATGTGCGTGGCAAGGATGTATTTATTATCCAGTCTACCTGCCACCCCACCAATGACAACCTGATGGAACTGGTGGTTATGGCAGATGCATTGCGTCGCGCCTCGGCTGGCCGTATCACGGCGGTCATTCCCTATTTTGGTTATGCTCGCCAGGATCGACGGGTTCGATCAGCGCGTGTACCTATCACGGCTAAAATCGTTGCTGATATGTTGACTACCGTGGGCGTTGATCGGGTACTGACCGTAGATCTCCATGCTGACCAGATTCAGGGGTTTTTTGATATTCCCGTTGATAATGTTTATGGCTCCCCGGTGCTCTTGGCCGATATCGAGAATCTGAACCACGCTGATCTGGTGGTTGTATCTCCCGATGTTGGAGGCGTTGTCCGTGCCCGGGCCGTGGCCAAACAGCTCGATGATGCCGATCTGGCCATCATTGATAAACGCCGCCCGCGTGCCAATGAATCTCAAGTTATGCATATCATCGGTGATGTTACCGGACGTGATTGCGTTATCGTTGATGATATCGTCGACACCGCGGGTACTTTATGCAAGGCTGCAGGCGCTTTGAAAGAGCATGGTGCTCGTCGTGTCGTTGCCTATTGCACTCATGCTGTGCTTTCCGGCCCTGCAGTCAGCAACATCATGGCTTCACAACTTGAT
>JABEVH010000203.1 GCA_013043915.1 Pseudomonadales bacterium | reverse complement strand
GGTATACCGTAGAGGTGGCTATAGGTGTGTGCCATCAACTCATTAGCTTTCTTACTAGCTGCATACAGCGATAAGGGGTGATCTACGTTGTCATGTACTGAAAACGGCATGGTCTCGTTGGCCCCATAGACAGAACTGCTTGAGGCATAAACCAAGTGCTGTATGCCGCTGTGGCGGCAACCCTCCAGGACATTTAAAAATCCGACAATATTGCTTTCCATGTAAGCGTGTGGATTTTCCAGGGAGTAGCGCACACCTGCTTGTGCCGCCAGATGCACCACCCGGTCAAAACCTCTTTCGGCGAACAGGCGAGCCATCGCCTCTCGGTCAGCGATATCCATGCTAAGAAATTCAAAACCATCATGTTGCAGGCGTTGAAGTCGAGCGAGCTTGAGGCTCACTTCGTAATAATCATTCAGATTATCGATACCGACGACAACATCACCGCGCGCCAAAAGACGCTCAACTGTCCTCGCACCAATAAAGCCTGCCGCACCTGTCACCAGAACTTTCATTGCTCAACAACCATGAAGGTCGACGCCCCACCTGAAAAAAAAGAACCCGATTGTAGCAAACTAGCGACAGCAAGGCATCACTGTCCCAAATAGGCATGTAAAAGCCGCTGATCCTGCAACAGGGAGGAGCCTGTACCGGACAAAGCTATGCGACCTTGCTCAAGAACATAGGCATATTGTGCGACATGCAATGCCAGATGGGCATTCTGCTCAACCAGCAGTATCGAAACACCTTGGCGTTGAATATCAGCAATCAAAGCAAATATCTGTTCAACCATAATGGGAGCCAAACCCATAGACGGCTCATCCAGCAACAACAAACGCGGCCGGGATAGTAAAGCTCTCGCCATGGCCAGCATCTGTTGCTCACCACCTGACAAGGTGCCTGCCCGCTGTTTGATGCGTTCACGTAATCGAGGTAAACGATCGAGAAGATCTGAAAGCTCACGATGAAAACCCACATCAAGACGGCGGCCATAGGCTCCCATCTGCAAATTCTCCAATACCGTCATTTCTGCAAAAACACCACGCCCTTCTGGAACTAGAGAAATACCCAATCTATGGATTTCATGAGCAGACCAACCCGCGACATCCTGTGCCATAAAAAAAACTTTGCCCTGCCGTATGGGCAAGAGGCCTGCCAGCGCTTTTAATGATGTCGTTTTTCCTGCACCATTGGCACCTATCAGGGCAACGGTATCACCTTCATTGATTTCCAGGCTGAGTTCATGCACAGCAGGAATTCGTCCATAGGCTACCTGAAGGTTTTCAATCTTCAACAGAGTCACGCGCTGCCTCCTAGATAGGCAGCAATCACCTGCGGATGATGACGCACCGTCTCAGGGTCTCCTTCAACGATGACTTGACCAAAATCAAGCACAGCAATTCGATCACAAATACCAGAGACCAGGGACATATCATGTTCAATCAGCAACAGGGTCAACCCTTCCTGCCGCAGTTGCGCCAGCAAATCACTCAACGCACGGGACTCTTGGGCATTCATGCCCGCGGCAGGCTCATCCAGAGCCAATAATCTCGGCTCCGTTGCCAAGGCGCGTGCTATTTCCAAACGACGTTGATCTCCATAAGACAAGGACACCGCCAAATCAGAGGCCCTATGATCTAATTTGACCTTACGCAACATGGTCATGGCGTATTCGCGCTGAGCACGTTCATCTTCAATAAAAGCACGAGTTCGCAACAGACTCGCCAGTACCGAACTTCGTGCATGGATATAGCGCCCAACCAGCACATTATCCAGCACGTTCATTTGTCCAAAAAGCCTTATGTTCTGAAAGGTTCGTGCTATGCCCAGGCGGGTCAATTTATGCGGCGGCCACCGGGAAGGAAGGACTTCTCCATTAAAAGTCCGCGTACCGCTGTCTTCATAATAAAATCCAGTAATGATATTAAATAACGTTGTCTTGCCAGCACCGTTAGGGCCTATGACACCGTAAACCGTACCCTGGGGCACACGCAGGCTGACCTGATTCAAGGCGACGATGCCACCGAAAGAGCGGGAGATCCCCTGCAATTGAAGTAGGTCAGTCATGTTGCCACTCCCGTGCACGCAAGCGGGAAGGCCATAGCCCCTGAGGCCTGAATATCATGACAACAATCAGACAACATCCAAAAATCAACATTCTAAGATTTTCAGGATCAATACCATGCCCGCCTAGCAAAGGAGCGAGCGAACGCAAGACTTCAGGCATCAGGGTCAACAACACGGCCCCAAAAATCACACCGGGCAAATGACCCATACCGCCAAGAACCACCATACAAAGCACCATGATGGATTCCATCAGGCTAAAGCTCTCTGGACTGACAAAACCTTGAAATGCTGCAAATAGCCCCCCAGCCAATCCCCCAAAACTTGCCCCTAAGGCAAAAGCCAGCAACTTGATATTCCGTAAAGGTATACCCATCGCAGCGGCAGCCATCTCATCTTCGCGCAAAGCTACCCAGGCTCGTCCGGTACGTGAGTGTTGTAACCGATAGGCTATGACATATAAAAACCACAGAACGCCTAGAAAAACCAGATAGTAAAGTATGGATGCATCCACATGCCAGGATCCCACGGACAACCCCTGGTCCATGAATCCCCTCCCCAGAGGCAAAGGATCGATGCCGCTGATGCCTTGAGGTCCATTGGTGATATTAACCGGCTGGTCGAGATTATTCATAAACAGCCGGACAATTTCACCAAAGCCCAAGGTGACGATAGCCAGGTAGTCTCCGCGTAACCGTAGCGTTGGAGTCCCTAATAAAACACCAAAAAAGGCCGCCATCAGCGAACACAACGGCAACACCACCCAGAAAGACCAGTGTAATCCAAACTGTGGGGAATCCAGCAACGCATAGGTATAGGCCCCTACCGCATAAAATGCGATATAGCCCAGATCCAAAAGACCTGCAAATCCAACCACGGTATTAAGGCCCAAAGCCAACATGGCGTACAACAACGCAAAGTCCAGAGTGCGCACCCAGAAGGGGCCTAGCCCTGCATGAACGATCCAGGGTAATAACAGGGCCAAAAGCATGGTATATCGACGCATCAGGCACGCTCCGAAAGACGATGCCCTAGTAGCCCCGAAGGCTTAAAGATCAATACCAGGATCAAAATGACAAACGCAAATACATCCTGATATTGGCTACCCAAAAAGCCCCCGGTTAGCGGCCCCAGATAAGCGGCTCCCGTGCTCTCAATCAGGCCCAGCAAAATCCCACCGAGTACAGCACCGCCCAAATTACCTATACCTCCCAGTACGGCGGCTGAGAATGCCTTTAAGCCCAACAAAAACCCCATATAGGCATAACCTTGTCCATAATTGGCACTAACCATCATGCCGGCCGTTGCCGCCATGGCCGAACCTATTACAAAGGTCATGCTTATAATCCGATCCACATGCACCCCCATCAGCCTGGCCGCATCCGGGTTTTGTGCAACTGCGCGCATGGCCCGCCCCAGGGAAGTACGATGTACCAATAACATCAGAGCCAGCATCATCGAAGCACAAACCACGACAATACCTACTTGTACATGCGTGATACGTGCTCCTAGCAGACGTAGGGGGATATCGGTAAATACGGGAGGAAATAACTGATAACCCCGCCCCCAGATGAGCATGGCCAAGTTTTGCAAGACCATGGAAACACCAATAGCTGAAATGAGAGGGGCCAAGCGCGGGGCCCTTCGCAATGGTCGGTAGGCAATGCGCTCAATCAGCCAGCCTAATAACATGCAAGCGATGATAGCGACGGCAGTAGCCAGGCTGACAGCCATCCAAGGCGCCTCTCCTTGAGCCAGCAACACCTGCAAACAAGCGATGCCCGTCAGCGCCCCCACCATAACCACTTCGCCGTGAGCGAAATTAATGAGTCCGACGATGCCGTACACCATGGTATAACCCAAGGCGATCAATGCATAAACACAACCTAAGACCAGACCGTTAACAAGCTCTTGTACAAATATATTCATAGTTAGGCTTGATCCGAAACTACAGCTCGTCGATTCTAGTAGACATTGACCTTGCTGCCTATGTGCAATTACTCACGGTTGGTCTCACCATGAAAAATATGACAGTTCCCTGCGTCCTGCTGGCTTGCTCAGGCATTTTGTTGACCTCTTGCGCACATTCTCCCGTCACGGGTCCAACACTACGGCTTTACCCTGCTCCTGGAAAGTCAGTGGCTGTATTTAATCTTGAAGATAAAGCCTGTCGCTCCTACGCGATGGAAATTATCCAGGACAAGAACGCCAAAACACCCTCCCCTCCCAGTATTCGACAACAGCAACGACACTATGATTTTGCCTACGGTCAATGTATGGCGGCAAGGGGCAACCCTATGCCTCCTAATAGTTTCTGGGGAGAGCCCAACAAGCCCACGATTCTTTATATTCCCAATGACGTCCATTACCCGGACAGCTCGCCTTAGACGAGTAATACATCTATTTTTTATGCCCCCCCCCTCACACACCTACTGACAAGCAAGGCAGCACAGCTAAAAAGCTATCCAAAGAGAACGTCAACTACTCCGGCATACCCCTGAACCCATTGGGGTCTTTGGAAATGCCGGGGCTTGAGGTGAAATCCGAAAGCCAGCTTGACCCCCTGAAAAGATTGGGGTCTATGGACAGGTAAGCGGTAACCAATTCGCTACGTTAGTAACGGGACGTTAAGACCTACCCAAGGATGCTTCCTTAGTCCTTGGCACTAGAAGGTGTTGATCACGCTGGCGATAGGTAAAGCGCTGAAGGTTGATACCGCCCCGCGAGGGGGAGCCGGTTACTGACATTACCCAGGTGGCCAAGCATTATTTTTGCAAAACCTGTGGAATCTATACCTTCCATCGGCCTCGTACGTGACCTGAAGAATGGGGCGTCAATGCAGGATGTCTTCAGGGACTCAATACAGCAACACTGCCCATGACCCCCATTAATGGTCAAAATTTTTCAGTGAATGAAACGTAAACGTCAAACACTACAGAAAGCACAACGCCCCTTACGGGGCGCTATGTTGGTGATTAAAACTTGGCGATGACCTACTCTCACATGGCTAAAAGCCACACTACCATCGGCGCT
>JABEVH010000012.1 GCA_013043915.1 Pseudomonadales bacterium | reverse complement strand
TTGCAGCCTGAGCAGGTTATCGCTGCCGTGGAGCAGACCGGACGACGTTCAGATGCTCGGGTGCTTGCCCTTAACAGTTATGAGAATCGGGTTTATCAGGTTGGCGTAGAAGATGCAGACCCGGTTATCGTCAAATTTTACCGTCCCCGGCGCTGGACAGCAGAGCAAATTCGCGAAGAGCATGCTTTCTCGCGGCAGCTAGCCGAGGCAGAGTTACCGATCATTGCTCCCCTGCTGGATGAGCGAGGCGAGAGTCTATTTAGCCATGCCGGATTTTTATATGCCCTTTTCCCTCGCAAAGGAGGTCAGGCCCTGGAGGCTGGAGATTTTGAACAGCTCCTGCGTATAGGGAGGGTTCTCGGCAGGCTGCATGCAGTGGGAAGTTCCCAGGCTTTTGAGCATCGAGCAACCTTGACGTTGCAGCGATGGCTTGATGAGCCATCGGCTTGTGTGCTGGGGAGTCATCTGCTACCTGCTCGTTGGGAAGCACCTTACCGTCAAATTATTCTGCAATTACGCCAACAGATACATGCCGGCGGGCTAGAGTCAGTAAAGACGATTCGTACTCAGGGTGATTGTCATCCGGGCAATATTATTTGGACACGCGATGATGGGCCCTGGCTGCTTGATTTCGATGATAGCCAACAGGCTCCTGCTGTTCAGGATCTCTGGATGCTGCTCAGCGGTTCCGAGCAGGAACAGCGCATGCAGTTGCTGGAGCTACTTGAAGGTTATACGACGTTTCACGATTTTGATATGAAGGAACTGGCGTTGGTGGAGACCCTGCGAACATTGCGTATGATTCATTATGCGGGCTGGCTGGCCAATCGCTGGGAGGATCCGGCATTTCCCCGCTACTTTCCCTGGTTTGCTAGCGAGTCCTATTGGCAGGAGCACATACAGGAGTTACAGGTGCAAAGCACACGAATGGAAGCTACGGCTTTATTGATGTAGGTGCCGATTTTGGCGTGGAGGAAATATGGACAAAGCTACTCCCTCATCCAACCCTCAATACTGGCTTCAGCTGGCCAGACGTTTGGCTGCACAGGGTGACGATGAATCGGCCAGGCAGGTCTACCTGGAAGCTTTGCGCCACGATACTAAAGATTTTGATGCTTTGCATGAATTGGCAACCCTGGCTTATGGCAGTGGGCACCGTTCTGCAGCCAAAACAGCATGGCAACGGGCCGTTAATTTTCATCCGGATAGGCCCGAAGGGCTGGTAAGTCTGGCTACGGTTTTTTTTGAAGAAGAAAACTGGCTAGAAGCTCGACAGCTTTATGAAGCTGCGTTGAAACTTCAGCCTGATATGGTCCCAGCTCACCAGGGATTGGCTCGTGTGCTTGAGATTTTGCATGAGCCTGCAGAGAAACACTGGCAGCAAGGTTTTGTCGGGCACTCCATGATAACTTTGCCGTATCGTGGTCAGGGGTTTGGGTTGCCCTTATTGCTGCTGGTCTGTGCGCGTAGCGGTAATATTCCAACCCAACACTGGATTGATGACCGGCATTTTGCGGTTACAGCCCTTTATGCAGAATTCTATGAAGGACTGCAGCCTTTGCCGCCCCATGCCCTTATTATCAATCTCATCGGTGATGCCGATGTTGGACGTGCTGCATTGATTCGTGCTCGCGATATCGTCGATCAAAGTTCAGTGCCGGTTATTAATCACCCTGATCAGGTTCTGGTTACTGACCGCAGCAGCAATGCTCGGCGTATGGCAGATATTCCAGGTCTTGTGGCAGCAGGCATTACCGGCATAATGCGTTCAGCCTTGATGACAGCCAAATTAAGCTACCCCTTGTTACTGCGTGCTCCCGGGTATCATGCAGGGCGACATTTTTATAGGGTCGAGAAGCCTGAAGAATTGCCGGATGCGCTGGCGGGATTGCCGGGCGAAGGGTTGCTGGCGATAGAGTTTCTCGATGCTCGAGGCAGGGATGGCCTAGTGCGCAAGTTTCGCGTGATGTTTATTCAGGGCGTCATGTATCCTTTGCACTTGGCCATTTCAGCGGATTGGAATGTGCATTATTTTTCATCTGCCATGGCAGAAAACCCAGCTTATCGGGAGGAGGAAGCGCATTTTCTGCAGGATATGCCGACAACGTTGGGGCCCAAAGCCATGAAGGCTTTACAGGTCTTGTTGGAGCGACTAGCTTTGGATTTTGCGGGAGTGGATTTTGCGCTGGCGGAAGATGGCAGTGTATTGCTATTTGAATGCAATGCTACCATGGCCATCTACCCGGCCGAGCCGGATGTCATCTGGGATTATCGCCGTCCTGCGCTAGAGGCTGCCCTGGATGCGGCAAGACGTATGATCTACCTGCGCGCTATGCCGGCTACGGAGTAATCGTGGTTGATGTGCTAGAGCACTCGCCTGAATTTGAATCGGAACTGGCCAGCCATGGACCAAGATCACGGTTTTTCAGGATGCGCAAACGTACTTTGGCCACCCCGGCATGAAGAATACCCAAGTGCTTGGCAGCTAACCAGGAAAGATCAATGATGCGATGGCGGCTATGAGGGCCGCGGTCATTGATGCGCACTATGACATGTCGATCTGTGTCAGGAGCATAGACTTCAACCAGCGTTCCCAAGGGAAGAGAACGATGAGCAGCGGTGAGTGCATTTCCCATAAAGCGCTGACCACTGCTGGTTCTTTTTCCTATAAAGTGACCGCCATACCAAGAGGCCAGACCTTCTTCTTTTTCAGTAAGAGGGCTGCTCTCGGACACGGGGCTGACCACCTCATTCGCAAATTGCCAAGGCCATACCAGCAGGCTGCTGTCCGTGGAGTCAGCTTGCGCCCAGCTCGGCAGCAGGATGATAAGCAGAGCCAGTAGTCGCATCATGCTCAGTACAGAACACGTGTACGTATGGTGCCATCAATCTGTTGCAGTTTTTCCAGCGCCATACTGGAGTATTCTGCATCAACATCCATAACCAGATAACCGATGTCTTCCTTGGTCATCAGGGATTGTGCACTGATATTGATTTGGTTTTGTGCGAATACCAAGTTGACGGCGGATAAAACCCCCGGGATATTGCGGTGAATATGCAAGAGGCGATGCTTGCCTTCCTGCATGGGGACAGCTACTTCCGGAAAATTCACGGCAGAGAGGGTAGTTCCTGTATCGGAGTAGCGCACAAACTTTTCCGCCACTTCCAGGCCAATATTAGCTTGGGCTTCGAGCGTGGAGCCACCAATATGTGGTGTCAGGATGACATTGTCAAAACGGCGCAGGGGTGACAGAAACTCTTCATTATTGGCTTTGGGTTCAGCGGGGAATACGTCGATAGCGGCACCCGCCACATGACCTGATTCCAGGGCTGCTGCCAAGGCGTCGATATCAACGCAGGTGCCTCGAGCAGCATTGATGAAAATAGATCCCTTCTTCATGTCGGCAAACTGCTCAGCGCGCATCATGTTGCGGGTTGAGGGCAGGTCTGGGACGTGCAACGAGACGACATCAGACAGGGAGAGTAGTTCCTGCATGGTGCCAACCTGTCGTGCATTGCCCAGAGGGAGTTTGGTGACGACATCGTAATACAGCACGTGCATGCCTAAGGATTCAGCAAGCACAGAGAGTTGTGAGCCAATGGAGCCGTAGCCAACGATGCCTAAGGTCTTGCCCCGGGTTTCATAAGAGCCTTCTGCCGACTTGGTCCAGCCACCACGATGTACAAGAGCATTTTTCTCAGGAATGCCGCGTAGTAGAAGGATCAGCTCAGCGAGTACCAGTTCAGCCACAGATCGCGTATTGGAGTAAGGAGCATTGAATACGGGTATGCCACGCAGCATGGCTGCTTTGAGGTTGACCTGGTTGGTGCCGATGCAAAAGCAACCCACAGCAATGAGCTTGTTGGCTGCAGCAAAAACTTTTTCGGTCAGCTGGGTGCGGGAGCGAATGCCGATAAAGTGAGCATCACGTATGCGTTCAATCAGTGCATCCTCATCCAAGGCTGTTTTAAGGTAATCAATCTGGCTATAGCCGTTGTTATGGAGTACGTTCAGCGCATTCTGATGTACGCCTTCAAGCAGCAGAAACCGGATCTTTGACTTGTCAAGAGAGAACTGACTCATGAGCTTCCTCTGTAGTAAGGGGCCGGATCGTTCTGCGCGGCCATGAATTTAGGCTGACTATGTTACCATAAAGCTGGCGGCTGCGTGTGCAGAGGCCTTTTTGTCGGCTGGAGAAGAGCATGCACCTGAACCACGAGGATATTCAGGCCCTTGAGGCTATCTTTACGCCTGAGCGAGTACGAGTCGATGCGGACACTTTGGCTACGTATGGTCGTGACTGGACACGAGTTTATACCCCCGCTCCTTCGGTGGTGGTGTTCCCGCGCAGCGCGGAAGAGTTGCAGTGTTTGGTCAAGTGGGCCTGTGAACATCAATGGCCGTTGGTTCCCTCGGGCGGCCGCACTGGATTATCAGGCGCAGCCGTGGCGGCGCAGGGAGAGATAGTCGTCAGCTTTGAGCGCATGAACCGTATTCTGGAGTTTATACCTGAGGATGGTATGGTGAGGGTAGAGGCTGGCGTTGTCACTGAACAGTTACAAGTCTTTGCAGAACAGCATGGCTTGTATTATCCGGTTGATTTTGCCAGTGCCGGCTCAAGCCAGCTGGGCGGCAACATTGGTACCAATGCAGGAGGTATCAAGGTGATACGTTATGGCATGACCCGCGATTGGGTCATGGGGCTGAAGGTGGTAACCGGCCGGGGCGATATTCTGGAGTTGAATGGAGGTATGGTAAAAAATGCCACAGGCTATGATTTAAGGCATTTGTTTATTGGAGCGGAAGGAACCTTAGGGTTCATCGTGGAAGCGACCATGGCTATGGCGCGTCGACCTCATGATCTGCGTGTGATGGTGCTGGGGGTGCCCGACTTTGCTGCTGTCATGCCCTTGCTGTCTAGCTTTCAGGCTGCCATGGAGTTGACCGCTTTTGAATTTTTTTCCGAACTGGCTCTGCAGCTGGTGACGGAACATACCGGATTGACGCGGCCCTTTGAGACGGTTTGTCCTTTTTATGTCTTGCTCGAATTTGAAGG
Source organism: Pseudomonadales bacterium (assembly GCA_013043915.1). Taxonomy (GTDB): domain Bacteria; phylum Pseudomonadota; class Gammaproteobacteria; order Pseudomonadales; family Moraxellaceae; genus JABEVH01. Next base: position 611 of record JABEVH010000012.1, on the reverse strand, counting down.
AGAACATGCTCAGGTTATTGATCTGGCCATGAAGCATTTTGAACATGCCTTGGAGCTGGGCTGGGTGATCGATGGTGTACTGAGCCAGAGCCAGAGCCAGGCGACCAATCTCTGGCGCTTACGTGAAGATATTTCTGAAACTATTTCGCAGTTTACACCTTATAAAAATGATATTTCAGTAATCATCCAGAAGGTGCCTGACTTTATTCGGGATATGGATGATATCGTAGCTCAGGAGTATCCCGATTTGCAGGTGGTATGGTTTGGTCATATAGGCGATGGGAATTTGCACTTAAATATTCTTAAGCCCATCAATATCGGTATGGCTGAATTTGTTAAACGTTGCCAGCGAGTGAACCTCCAGGTTTTTGAAGTTGTACGTCGTTATCGTGGTTCTGTGTCAGCCGAACACGGTGTTGGTTTGACCAAAAAGCCATATTTAAGCTATACCCGTAGCGAGGATGAGCTATTTTATCTGCGGGCGATCAAACAAGTATTTGACCCCTGCAATATCATTAATCCAGGTAAGGTCATTGATATCTTGCCGCATGGTAACCCGGAGGCATAATGCGTACGGTTGATTTCTTTTACGATTTGGGTAGTCCTTACAG
>JABEVH010000202.1 GCA_013043915.1 Pseudomonadales bacterium | reverse complement strand
TGGGCAGCCGCAACCTCTGGCGACCGGCACACTCATTACTTTTCCAGCAGATCAGGCAACTGACCCCTACCCACTCTGGTTGTCAGGCACAGAAAACCCCAATCCAACACCATCATTATCCTATGGCACGTATCTGGGTGGTGCAATCTCAATCGAATCTGGCTCGAATTCGTGGCTGACGGTCAGCTCGTTCGAACTGCTTGATGCCAGTGGCTCCGTGGTGCCCTGTTATGAAATGGACAGCTCCAATGATCCCAACAAGAACTATATCGCGGGAAATCAGGCTTTTCTGGTTCCTCAGGCCCTGCTCAAACTGGGTTCAAGTTATACCGCTGTTTTCTCAGGCACCATAAATGGTGTTGCGGCTCAAAAGACATGGACATTTAATACACCGAGTGCACAGATCACGCAGGTTACGCCTGGTCCTTTCACATTGCATAATGGTAGTTCGTTGACGATTCACTTCAAAGCACCATCGGGGACCACTGGATATAGCTATAGCTATACGAGGGTGGTGGCGCAGGTTAGTACCACACAGGATTCGATCACGCTAACCTTGTCACCCAATGCGGTAACATCCAGTGGAGGCATGAGCATCACGGCGACGGATATGTACTACCCATCGGTACCACCCATAACAATTCAGGTTACTTTGGCACCTTGAACCATGGAGTTCCCATCATGAAATCTAGACTTCTCTCCTTTTGGTTTGTTCTTCAGTGTATGTGTGCAGCGCCTACAGCCCTGGCGGCGCAGCCTGTGCAATGCACGCAGTACGGCATCATCCAAGTAGTCGGCACTACTCCTACACAAGTAACCTTGCAGGTTATTGTTTTTGGCCCCACCAACGAGCGCAGAACTTTTGTACTCCCGGCATCGACCTCGCATCCAGCCTATAAACCTGGGCAACGAATCTGCATTGATCCACCACCAACACAGTGACAGCTGCTGGACATGAGCTTCAAACCATGATGATCTTGTTCGCCATTGCAGCTTGTATGATGCGATTGTTGGCCATATTGGGGTCAGCTCACGAAACGGAAATTAAAGCACTGGTTCGGAACGTGAGAACCTTCGTTCTGGATGTTAGGGGAAACGACAAATGGCTGACACCATGAGGGGGATTACCGATGCCGAATCGAGAGATGGAGGCTATGTTTAACTTATGCATTGATGGCCTGCCCCTAGTTTGTGGATATAGGAACTCGGGAGGACATGACTCATTAAATGTTATTCATAATACGAGTACGATTGTCCTATGTCATTTCAAATAAGCCCCAAGTATGCTTACACCCGTGGCCACCTCAATACTTAGTAATTTATGTTCATTTTACTTTAACCTTTTCCCAAGAGATGGTCGATGGTAACTAAGCCTGAGAATTCTGTTCTTGCAACTCCCATCACACTTGCAATTACTGGGCACCGCGACCCTGCTGATTCAAAATTGATCAGTGCAACCATTTCAGAAGCAATCGATATTATTGAGAAAAACTTTCCGAATACACCATTGCAAGCGCTGAGCGCATTGGCTGAAGGTGCAGATCGATTATTTGCTCAGGTTGCCTTAGATCGTGGTATTCCTCTGGATGTTATCCTGCCCATGCCGCGAGAACTCTATAGGGATGACTTTCCTGACTCCCTTGACGAATTTGATGGCTTAATATCTAAAGCCCGCCATGTTGGTACATTGCCCTTTGTGTCTGGAAATAATCCACAAAAAATTGCAAGTCCTGGAGATGCACGCAATCTTCAATACGCGCTGGTAGGTTGGCATCTCGTGAATCACGCACAAATTCTAGTTGCTGCCTGGGATGGTACACCTGCACGAGGCATGGGCGGAACTGCTCAAGTGGTCAATGCACGATTAACAGGTGTTTTTCAAGATGAAGGCTTTGCCGAAATAAATGCTAATGATGCTATCCCCGTAACCAGCCCTATCGACAAACATGAGGTGGGGCTCGTCTGCTGGATTTATACCAAGCGTAGTAGCAATAAGGAAATGACACAAGTTCGGCAACCGATGATTCAGTGGGCTGACAAACCCGACTGTTGGACTAATAGACTACTTGATGGGAAAGCAGTTAGGCATGGGGAAGCCTTTAGACATCTTGAATCGCTTGATCAGTTTAATCAGGAACTTCATAAACTATCTTCTGAACAAGTGCAGTTAATAAAAGATAAGATTAATCGGGATAATATTGCCAGGGAGTCTGCTGTCGTCCGACGCATCTATGGCCAACATCTGGCAGCGGATACCATCGCCAATAGCAATATGCAGGATGTACGCGGACATTTTCGCATTATTTTCTGGATTGCTGGATTTATGACCATCATATTTGAGATTTGGGCACATGTTTGGCCCTTCTGGTTTGTGCTGTTTATTTACCTTGTTCTTATTGGTGTCATTGGCACGATCATCCATAGGTTACGCCACACCGAAGCGCATGAACGAAGTGTTAATTGGCGCTTGTTATCTGAGGGTCTGCGCGTACAAACTTTTTGGGCTGCTTCGGGTCTGTCTGATTTGGTGTCAACATACTATATGCGCCGCCATGGTCATGCGTTGCAATGGATACGTACAGCACTATCTGGAACGTTACCTGTTCTGCCCGACAACCCTGCGATCAACCTCGACCAGGTAAAGAGTCTATGGGTAGAAGATCAAAGGAAGTATTTCGAGGATAGTGTTCTTCGGCGGCAACGAGTGGTTAAAACACTACTAAGGTTGTCGACTTGGTGTTACAGTTTGGCAATTTTATTTGCTGTTGTAGTTTTTGTGGCATCGTTACCAATCCTTAATCAGTTCAGTGAAAGCGAGTCTACGTTCAAAGAATGGATCATTGTGCTCTTGGGCTTATTGCCGGCTGTTTCCGGCCTGCTCGCAAGCTATATTGAGTTTGCAGGCTATAAAGATGACATTCGTGAGCATTCACGGATGGCGACATTATTTGGTATAGGTGGCAGTGCCATCAATAGCCTGATAAATACCAAGGTCGATGATAAGTCCCTACTAAGATTTCAGAAAATTGTACGTGATCTCGGCATAGAAGCCATGCGTGAGCAGGCTGACTGGGCGCTGCTGCATAAGTCTCGCGAGCTGGAAATACCCAAGGGGTAAAACATGACGGAACAAGTGCCATCGCCACAGTTTAACAGTCGAAATATTCGCATATTTTTATCATCAACATTCATGGATATGAATGCTGAAAGGAATTACTTACTCACAAAAGTAATGCCCGAGTTAAGACGAATATGCCGTGAACGGGCAGTCACTCTGACTGAGATTGATTTACGATGGGGTGTTAGCGAAGAAGATAGCCGTAATGGCTTGACGGTTGAACTATGCCTCATGGAAATTGACAACTGCCGCAACCACCCACCTTTTTTTATTGGCTTTCTGGGGGAACGCTATGGGTGGATTCCCAGGCATCATGATCTTCTGTCCTACTGGGAGTCGCGCAAGGAATCGCCTTATGCCCAACGTATCCAGCAAGCATTGGAGCAGGGAATTTCAGTTACGGAACTCGAAATGAGGTACGCATTCCTTGAGAATCCTAGTGCCAGTGATCATGCCCGAATTTTCCTGCGCAGCAAGGAGCTTACGGATGCATTATTTGCTGAACAGGAAAACCCTCAAAGAGAGGGATTCTATGACCCAGCAGATAATAAGCTGGACACACTCAAAGACGAACTGCGTTCAGGTCCATTTGTGGGGATTGATGGCTATAAGAGCGTTGAGCAGTTCGGTCAGGCCGTTTATGAGTTTTTATACGAACAAATTGATAATATTTACCCCTCCGGCTCTGCACCATCCACGGAAGAACAGCGGGAACGGTCTCATAAAATCTATTCAGCTTCGCGAAGACAAGAATATGTGCCATTGCCTGATATGCGCAACAAGGTGTTGCACGCCATTATAGATGCGGCGGATGCAGGCAAGTCTGGATATGTGCTCATCCGTGGTGAATCTGGCTTAGGCAAGAGTGCGCTGATCGCTGATTTGCAACTCTGGTTGCCTACACAGGGGAACTACTGGGTGCATTGCCACCATACCGGATCGGATGGTTCCCATTTTCTGGATGATTGGGTTCTGAGGATACTTAATGCCCTGAAATCTAGCGGTCACCTGAGTGATCCCATATCAGAAAGTGTAAAGCAAAGATGGGAAGATTTGCCGATGGCACTCAGGAGCGTACAACAAGGGCTTAATCAAACCCTTGTTGTATTGCTTGATGCACTGGATCAGATGCATGATGAAGATGTCATCGGGAGATTGTCGGAATTATTTCTAGTCCCTGGAGTAGTGCTGGTTGCAACAGCTACCCCACAGATCGAAGTGCCGGTGGATCGTTGGCAAATCTTGACGATGGATTCATTGAATCAATCAACGCGTCGAGCAATGATTGAAGCGTACTTGAAGCGTTTTGATAAGAATCTTGACCCGGCTTTGCTGAATACGATAGTGGCGGATGATGCGACTCGTGTACCACTGTTTCTACGTTTAATGCTTGAAGAACTTCGTTTGCATGCAGCGCATGAAACCTTGGGCGTTTTGGCGCAAGAACTGCTGGCTACAAACAATGCAGCCGCTTTATTTAAACATGTACTGCAAGGATTGGACCGTGATTTTGTCCGACCAAATCAAACAAATCTAGCTAGTCAGGCCGCTCAATTACTAGCCCTATCGTGGCGAGGGTTATTTGAGCATGATCTGAGTTTTTTGCTTGCTTCCCCCACAGATGACTGTCT
>JABEVH010000201.1 GCA_013043915.1 Pseudomonadales bacterium | reverse complement strand
CGCCTGTACTGACGGATCGCAAGCGCCTGGTCATGGAAAAAGAATCGTTGGGCTTGTACCTCAGCGGACATCCGATGCATGTGCTGCTGCCGGAATTACGCAGCTGCGGCTGTCGCCCAATCGCAGGACTCAAGCCAACAGCATACGGTGAACGTACGTTGATAGCAGGGATGCTGGTGGCTTGGCGTACAGATAAGAGTGGACGGGCTCAGGTTCTGCTTGATGATAGCTCGGGGCGCATGGAAGTCATGCTGACAGCTGAATTGCTGGCTGATCACCGGCATTTACTTGAGGGTGATAAGGTTCTTGTCGCTGAAGGCGGCATACGCCATGACAAGTTTCGTGATGGCTTGAGTATGCAGGTTGCAACCCTTTACGATATGGACAGTCTACGTCAGCGTAGAGCTAAGGGCCTTGTTCTAAGCATGGAGCCCGGGCAAAATGTTCCTAAGTTGTTGGCCATGTCGCATATGCTATCGCCGTTTGTTGATAAATCTGGAGTAAGGCTGTGGATGGATGTGTTCTTGCAAGAGCACAGGATTAGGTTGCGTCTGTCTGAAGACTGGAAAATCAAACCACGAGATGAACTGCTGGATGCCTTGCGAGAGATGCTTGGGGATACAGGAGTAAAGGTGATGTATGAATGAGCGCCCACTGACTCCAAGACAGGCTAAATTGTCGGTGGTCATTCCGGCCTACCGCGAAGCGGCTAACTTGAAACGCATGATTCCGGCACTGACAGCTACCTTGCGTACGCTGGTGGATGCTTTTGAGATCGTGGTAGTCAATGATGGTAGCCATGATGGTACCGATGAACTTATGTCATCCATGGCGGCTGATTGGCCCGTACACTATATGTCGTTGTCCAGAAACTTTGGCAAGGAAGCCGCCTTGACGGCCGGGCTGGATGTGGCCAGAGGTGATGCGGTCATACTCATGGATGCGGATTTTCAGCATCCGTTGGAAGTCTTACCTACTTTTTTTCAGCACTGGATGCAAGGCTACGACATGGTCTATGCCGTGCGTGAATCACGGGATGACGAATCCTGGCTTAAAAAACACGGCACAAGTTTTTTCTACCGTTTGATGTCCAAGGGCTCTGATGTGGAAATTACCCCGGATGCGGGAGATTTTCGCCTGCTGGATGCCAAAGTCGTACATGCTTTGCGGCAATTGCACGAGCGTAACCGTTTTATGAAGGGGATGTATGCCTGGGTGGGATTTCGTAGTCTGGCTATTCCCTATAATCCCGCAGAGCGTCTGGAAGGTGACAGTGCCTTTGGTATGACAGCCTTGTTTCGTCTGGCGTTTACTGGACTCACCGCCTTTACCGATTTACCACTGCGCATCTGGAGTGGCCTGGGCGTGATAGTTTCATTGATGGCTTTAGGCTACGGTGCCTGGATCGTATTGTCTACCCTCTGGTTTGGCAAGGATGTGCCAGGTTACGCGACCATCACGACCAGCATCATGTTTTTTTCAGGGGTACAACTGTTGTCGGTTGGTGTTCTTGGTGAGTATCTTGCGCGAGTCTACACCGAAGTCAAACAGCGCCCCAATTATCTGGTGGGGAGGCAAGTTGATGGGAGCCCCTTGCGTGAGCGACCATGAAGCAGCAATTGAGTTGGTTTGTGCTGGTAGGTATGGCTGCATCCTTGACTCATTATCTTGTGGTTTTAGGGTTGGTGGGTTGTGCTGACTGGCACCCGTTGCGTGCTAACGTGATGGCATTCTTGATAGCTTTTGGCGTAAGTTATACCGGGCATCGACACCTGACTTTCAAGGCGCAAGCGATTTCTCACCGTCAGACTTTGCCGCGTTTCTTTGCGGTGGCTTTAGCCTCGTTCTTGTTAAATCAGGGACTGTTTGCCTACCTGCTCTTAGCGAGGCCGCAACTGCCGTATTTTGTGTCGCTGGGTATCGTGTTAGTGGTTGTTGCGGTCGTCACCTTTGTGAGTTCTCGTCTCTGGGCATTTCGTCAAGGAGGACATGCCTGATATGCGATCGATATGGTTAATCGCTGATGATTTTGGCCAAGCGGAGGCTATTGATCGGGGTATACTGACCTTGGCTCTGCAAGGTCGCATTTCCGGAACCAGTGTGCTTGTCGAGTCGCCTCGCCTCGTTGAATGTGCCGGTTTGTTACGGGAGCATAAGGAACTGGCCCGTGGACTGCACTTTAATTTGACCCACGTCTTTGATAAGGCTCGCCCGGGACTGCGGCAAGTATTGTTGGCAGCTTATACCGGTAGGTTGGTTGCTGATGATCTGGTTCGGGCATGGCATCAACAGCTCGATCGGTTTGAGAAGGTTTTGCAGCAGGTACCTGACTATATCGACGGGCATCAGCATGTGCATCAGTTGCCGCAGGTACGTGAAGCCATGCTGCAGGTGATGACTCAACGTTACGGACAGCTGTTGCCCTTCCGCTCAACACTCACTAAGCAAGCTCGAGGATTTAAAGCATTTGTCATCGCTAGCTTAGGAGCCAGGCGCTTACCACAGCAGCACTGTATGAACTCCGATTTTGCTGGAGTTTATGGTTTTCAAGGAAAGGAATTTGCGAAAAAAATGGCCACATGGTTGAGTGACATAGCTGATCGTGGATTAATTATGTGTCACCCCGGTGAAACCGATGAGGCGGACCCGTTGCGAGCTTCACGCCCTATGGAATTAAAGTATTTAGGGTCTGAGGCTTTTAACGAGGCATGTGAACGACAAAAGATCAGGCTGTTGTCGCGCCAGGACTTGCCCGTCACGGGCTTTAAGGAGTAAGTATGAACCCGAGTTATCTCGACTTTGAGCAGCCCATTGCAGAACTGGAAGCCAAGATTGAGGGTCTGCGCAAAGTGGGTAGCGGCACCGGACTTAACATCAGCGAAGAGATAGGACGGCTTGAAGATAAGGCAACGCGCCTTACTCAGGAGATTTTCAGCAAACTGAGTGCCTGGCAGGTGTCACAGCTTGCTCGTCACCCCCAGCGCCCCTACACCATGGATTACATCGAACGTATTTTTACGGATTTTGATGAATACCATGGTGACCGTGTTTTTGGCGATGATCCTGCGATCATTGGAGGTACGGCTCGGTTGATGGGGGAACCGGTCATGCTGGTGGGACACCAAAAGGGGCGTGAGGTCAAAGAGAAGGTCTGGCGCAACTTTGGCATGCCCAAGCCTGATGGTTATCGCAAGGCCTTAAGATTATTTGAAATGGCTGAACGCTTTAAACTGCCGATCTTGTCCTTTATCGATACCCCGGGAGCTTATCCAGGTATTGATGCCGAGGAGCGTGGTCAGTCGGAGGCCATTGCCAGAAATTTGGCGGTCATGTCGAGATTACAAACTCCTATTATCAGTACAGTGATCGGCGAAGGAGGTTCGGGCGGGGCCTTGGCCATTGGCGTAGGTGATGTCTTGCAGATGTTGGAATTCAGTACCTATGCGGTTATATCGCCGGAAGGTTGCGCGTCCATACTCTGGAAAACGGCAGAAAAGGCACCAGATGCAGCTGAAGCGATGGGCCTGACCGCGCAGCGCCTCAAGGATCTGGGGTTTGTCGATGAATTAATCGCCGAGCCACTTGGGGGAGCTCATCGTCATGTCGATGCTATGGCCGATGCCTTACGTAAAGCCCTGGTCAGGCAGCTAAAGAAATTGCGCGGCATGGATACTCATACCTTGCTGGATCGGCGCTATCAACGTTTGATGAGTTATGGCGTCCATGCCTGATCATCTTGGGTAGGATGACAACGTAATGCTGAGCCCTGATGGATAGGTAAGGTATGCTCTCCATCAGGTATGTCTTTTTTCCATCTCTTGTTGCCAAAGTCTAAGTACCCATCACCCGTAGTTGCCATTCCGATAGAACATATTTTGATTATTTATAATCAACTATGCATGCCTTTTTGGAAGGGATGCAACTTCTCAACTATGCTGGTAGTTGTCAGTGTGATGTGTTTTTAAGATTAACGCTTAAAAATAGCTTTTTACGTTGTTTTTGTTGAGAGAGAAGTCCCTTAATCACTAACTGTACGGGTCATCTGAGAACCATGAGCAAGACAAGTCAAGCAGCTGAAGGCGCACCGGTGAAACCGAGCAGTGCAGGACAATCAGGTAATCCGATGCTTAAGATTATCCTTATCGTCGGGGGGGCCATTGCACTGTTCTTGGCGTTTTCTACCTATAGCGTGCAAAAGGCCGTGCAGAGTAACTCTAACCTGTCCGATATCAGGGATCTGTATTTTCCGGTACTGGAGCGCGCTGACCGCAATATTGTTCGTTTGGACAAGATGGAAGAGCAGTTCATGCAAGGCGTGATGATGGCGGACAAGGACACCGTTGATAAAGCTCAACCATTTTATATAGAGGGAGACAAGACCTTTGCCGAGATGGCAAATCTTTATCCCGGGCGTAGAGCGGATATTTTGAAACTACGCTCTGATTTTAAAGCCTATCGTGATTTGGCCTATCACACCGCAACGGGGATGATTGCTCATACCGGAAGTTTTAGCGATGTTGCGAAAATGAATACGGTGCTGGCCGCGCTGAAGAAAAACTTGCTGGATTTTCGTTCATCGAGCTATAACAACTTTGTACAAACGCTTGAGCAGACGCAGCGTGCCACCAAGATCAACCTTTATATGGGTATGGCCATTGGTGTCATGAACTTGATGTTTATGGGTGTGCTGGTGTTCTTTATTCGCAATAACCTCAGAATGACGGAAATTATTGCTGAGCAAAATGCCAATTTGGAACTCAAGGTCATTGAGCGAACGGCGCAGTTGACGCAGAAGACCAATGATGTCAACGCCATGCTGGATAACATGAGCCTAGGTGTCTGTACGGTCATCAAGGGGAACCACCTGCATCCAGAGTACTCCGCCTATATGCACAGTATTTTCGGTGAGGCTGAACTGGCTGGACGCGATGTTCTGGAAGCATTGTTTTCTTCGAGTAATTTAGGCGCAGACACCCGAGATCAGGTGAAGGTGGCTTTGGAAGCCATTGTTGGCGAAGACATGATGATGTTTGATTTTAACTCTCATCTGTTGGTCAGCGAGATGCAGGTACGTACCGATGCCGGTGATAACAAGATCCTGCAGTTGCACTGGAGCCCGATTAAGAATGAGGACGATGCTGTTGATAAGGTCTTGCTGATTGTTCAGGACGTAACTCACCTACGTGCTTTGGAACTGGAAGCTGCCCATCAAAAAGCCGAACTGGATATCATTTCCCAGATTATCAAAATATACATTGGCAAGTTCAACGAGTTTGTTGAGTCCGCGCAAAAATACTTGGCTGACAACAGGCTGCTTATTGAGCAGAACACAGAACGGAAGTCGGAAGTTGTAGCCGCTTTATTCCGTAATATGCATACCATCAAGGGTAATGCGCGTACCTACGAGTTCAAAGCGATTACTGATGTGGCGCATGAGGCAGAGCAGGCCTATGACAGCCTCCGACAGGATGAGCATGCGGTTTGGGATCAGGTGCAATTACTAAAAGAGCTTGATGCCGTGGCAGCAGGGCTGGCCAGTTATGTTGAGGTCAATGAGGATAAGCTGGGCCGCAAGGGACGTGCCTCCGATATGCTGACATCGCGTGGTGTTTTTGTCAGCAGAGAAGAGATAAGCGCCTTGCAATCCTTGGTTGACAATTTGAACTCCCAGGCAGTAGGTGATGTGGCTCAGCTATTGCAGCATAAGGTTGCGCAACTCGGGCTAGTGCCCTTGCAGCGCCTGATATCTGGTGCAGTGGATTCTCTGTCTTCGCTGGCCAAGGAATTGAACAAGCCTACTCCAGAGGTGCAAATTGTCGAAGGGGAGGTCGCCTTTAATAATTTGGTTGCCCAGGCACTGAAGAGTTCGTTTATGCATATCGTGCGTAATTCTCTAGACCACGGTATCGAAAGCCCCGCCGATCGTAGTCGAGCCGGAAAATCGGAGGCTGGCCATATTCGTTTTGTTTGTCAGCGACAGGAAGATGGTGTGGTGCTCCATATCAGCGATGATGGCCGGGGACTAGCCTTACATAAATTGTATGAGAAAGGCGTAGCGCAAGGTCGATTTAGTGTGGATGAGAAGCCAGATACAGCTGTGATCGCTGAACTTATTTTTGAATCGGGCTTGTCAACAGCTGAACAGGTGAGTCAAGTGTCAGGACGGGGAGTAGGTATGGATGCTGTACGCACCTTTCTTAATGAACAGGGAGCTGAGATTGGGGTCGTTTTACATGGGTCAACAACTGAGCTGGGTTTTTGCCCCTTTGAGTTCATGATTCGCTTGCCATCCACGGCGCTCGTGGCGGTATAACCAGGGCATCATGATAAGGGGGCAAGCATGATTGAAGGCTTGGAGGGAGTGGCGCTGGGGGGGGTGACGTTCTCAGTGATCACAGCATTCTGGATGATGACTCGGCATGGTCATGCTCAAGCGTTGTGGCGTGATGAGTCATTGCGGCAAAAACGTGAAGCAGAAGATCGAGAGAAAGACCTGGGGCGAGAAGCTCAGGCAAACCTTGCTCAGGCCGAACGTGCCTTGGCAGAAACGCAACGACAGCAAAATAAGGTGGCAGAACTTGAGAGGGCTTTGCACGAAGCTAATCTGACGAAGAGTCAGGAGCACACCTCGAGTTTGAATGAAGTGATGGATGCTAAAAGTCGCTATGAGAGCCTGCGTTCCGAATTGCTTGAGCAAGCTACCCCTCTGGTCAAGGAGGCTGAGTTGCTTAAAGGTGTAGCCATCACTTTTGAGCGCTGGCATGAGGATATGATCTCTCTGATGGACCAGAACCGCAATATGCATGCCAAGAATCAGGAGTTTGGATCCATTGTCAAGAATGTGATCATTCTGGCACTGAATGCTTCGATTGAAGCGGCCAGAGCTGGAGAGGCTGGGCGGGGATTTGCGGTGGTTGCTGATGAAGTGCGCAAGCTGGCAGATCAGTCTGAGTTACTCTCCAAGGATTATAGCCGTAGTTTACATATGAATGACCTGAAGACGACAGCTACCTTTCAAGATATACAGGCAGGAGGCAAAATGATGATGGCCGCACTGAGTAAACTTGAAGCCTTGGTCAAGCAACTTTACGAGAAGCTGGGTTAAGGCATGATTACCCAGCAAGCTAAAAAGGGGATAGAGGCCATTTTTTTGAAAGCAGCTCGTAATAACCTGGGTAAGCAGGATGATGAGCCGCTTTCTATAGCCTTGTTGCCTGAAGCTGTGACAGCACCTTTTTCAGAAAAAACTATCATAGTCTTAACCATCTCTTCCTTTGTTTTTAGGTTATTGACGATTTTTCATATCGATGAAAATGCGGAGACAGAGGCTTATTTTAAGGCCGTGGCTTCAGATATGTCCCTCGTCGATGTGGTCTCAGAGCAGGGTAATCTTTGCTGTGGGGCGATGAATAGGGATCTTCTGAAAAATTTTGGCCATTTGGGTATGTCGACTCCTTATACCCTGGGGCGAGAGGTTATGGACTTTATACCTGACCTTAAACCCGGCCATATTGCAAGGTTTGAGGTCAAAATTACTGATACAGTTTCATTTCATGTGACCTTGTGCATGTGTGAGAACGCGCCCATTGATTTTAGATTTGATGAGAGCCACGAAGAGGAAACTGGAGCGCTGGAGTTATTCTGAGCGATACTTACTAGACGGAGAATAGGTGAGATGGATGAAATGTTGTTACGCAGCAAAGTGCTGGTCCTTGATAACACACCTGAGTTTTCGGAAGAGATTAAGAACTTTTTCGATAACATAGGGTTGTTGCCACTAAAGGTCAGTAAATCTAATTTGCTGTCAGTTCTGAACTCCAACATCGATCTCGGCGCTGTATTTCTAGCCGAGAATTATGGAGATTCTGCGGAAGAAAGCATGGAAATTGCCAAAAGCATCCACTTGGCGCGGCGTGAGTTGCCTATTTTTCTGCGACGTGAAGTAAAAGCCGAATTGGATGATCTGCCCATTTCGGTACAGCGCTATTTTTGTGCGGCCTATGTGGCTCATGATCTTGATCACCTGCGTAAGCTGGTGGATGATTTTATATTCTGTCTGGTTTACCCCTCTGCCCTGGTTCGAGGCATCAAAGAGCTGACAGAGACGGTGCTAACCAGTCAGTTTCGCGGCATGACGTTGCGATCTGATTTGCCCTATGTTGTGCGAGACCGCCTGATTTATGGTGAAGTTTTTAGTCTGATGGCCCTGGAAAGTTCTTGGTGCAAGGGGTATATGATGTTTCAGGCGCAGGAGGCACCCATACTGCAGTGCATTAAAGCCATGTCTATCGATGAAGAAGCTGACTTCAGATCGGTCAACAGTTTTCTAGGTGAAATTACCAATCTGGTTTGGGGGCAATTCAAGAATCGTTATGTGGGCGAACCGCCAGAGAATGAGAATAGAGTACAAGTGCCTTTGATTATTAATCATCAGCATAAGTACATATCTTTTGGTACGGATAATCCGCAACTATGTCTACACTATACGCTGACGAATGAGTCGACAGGGTTGTCGTTCGAAATTTATCAGCGCTTTATATTTAACCTCAGCTGGTCGCCAGAAGACTTCAAGGAAATATCCAGTGATATTGATGAGTTGGTCAGTTCTGGCGAGCTGGAGTTTTTTTGATTAATCGGGAGAGGCAGCATGGCTAAGATTCTGGTGGTGGATGACTCAAGTACAGTGCGTGATGAAGTAGCTGGTTTTTTGCGTAAGGCAGGTCTGGATGTGGCTACGGCCATTGATGGTAAGGATGGTTTAGCGAAGCTTAAGGCAGATCCCGGAGTCAAATTGGTGGTTAGCGACGTGAATATGCCCAATATGGACGGTTTAACCATGGTTGAAAAAATACGTGGTGAATTGGGTAATAAGACCGTCAATATCATTATGTTGACTACGGAAAGCAGTCCAAGCATGAAAGAACGAGGTAAGGCTGCAGGTATTAAGGGCTGGATCGTTAAACCCTTCAAGGGTGATGCGGTGCTGGATGCTTTCAAGAAAATGG
>JABEVH010000200.1 GCA_013043915.1 Pseudomonadales bacterium | reverse complement strand
TATGACTCGGTGAGATCGCTGATCATTGTGCATAAAATAGCTCGGGCTTTAAAGAGTGGCCAGCTACGAACAGGTATATGATCACACGGAGCCTGACACCAAAGTAACCATTGAGCCCCCATTATTATTTATCATATTAGTACTTAATATCCATGAAATCAGTCGAAATGACTAAAACCACAGTCTGTGCTTGAAAAACTATCTGTCGAACTGAAACAATCGTGACTGAATGAGTCCATAGAACTGAAGCTGTCATGGCTATGCCAATCGGTGGTACTGAAGCTGTCGTTGCTGTGCAAATCTGTACCGTAAGGGTTGCCCATCACATCTAAACCACCAGCCATCGGCAATCCTGTTGCAGGGTTGATATCTATACCGATGTAGTCTGTACTAAAACTGAACGTATCACTAGAATGATTAAAATGCTGCATGTCATCCATATAGAAATCATGGCTATATTCCATATAGGAAACAGGGCTATCATCCTGGTCATAAGTGAGCGGCCCACTAAAAGTAGTACCTGAAGATCTTGCTCCCCTGGCAGCCCCTGACGAACCAGCATGGTTCGAACGATGATATCTATTTATGAGATACCAGATAACTCCAATCAAACCTAGCAGCATGCCCATATTTACCTCCTCAATGTAAGTCAATACAGGCATGGTAAAACAGTTAAGCCGCCAATCCAGAATTTGCAAAGTTGCATCTTCCAGCCCTGGCAACCTGACAGACTCACTATCTATAAGACATGCTAGATTGCCTCACGAGCACACCGACCAATAAATTTCAGGTGCTTTGCATCCATATGCCATCAGGCAATTCAAACAATCTAGTGCAGAATTGACTGTGAAGCAGTCCGTAATTTTGAGCTGTGTCAAGAACCACGCAACTTAGATATCAGCGCCTTATATTCCTTTCTCTTGTTGTCTGTTACCTGAAACTTGTTGTCTTTTTCTGCATTTTTGATCAAGTCAGCCAAGTCATTTCGTGTAGCCAAGGGCCAATCTAGAGCTTCCTGCACCTGGTTTGCTAGTTCGCGCATGAACACACCAAACTCAGGTGTATTAGCTCTTAACATGAGTTTGATAGCGTTGAGTTTATTTTTCCAATATACAATTCTCTGTTGCTCAGGTGACAGGCTGGCTAATTCAGCCTGCTTCATAACCTCATGGACATGTGCTTCTTGTTTTTCAGTAAAGGTTACAGTGAGTTGGGTATCAACAAACATGAGCCCACTCCCGATGGACGTTTTGGCGCCCATACCTAGATATTTCAATCCATGGATTAATGCATCCATGACATCATCCATATACTTGACTGAGTCGAGTGATCGAGGTGCTATGCAGAATATGAAGGCAGTTTCCCTAGCTACTAGATAGGGAATGGGTATTGGTTCATGCCAATCTGATGGGATTGACTCATGCGTATGCCGAGGTTCAGCACCATTTTGATACCATTTACCCATGTGAGGTGTCATGATTTCAACACCTAGCCTGAGTGGTTGTACAGGAATTGCATCGAAAAAAATAAACCCACCACTCCGCTCTGCAACATCATCCTTATTTTCAGAGCCAAACCATGAAGTTAGGATATCTAATTTATCTTCTCCAGAGTACGAAGTCTCAACAACAGTACGGACTAAGCCTTTAACAGCAGAGCCAGGAATGTAGGGGACTGCTAAGGTTGGGTGCCAAGTAAAACCATTTTCTACAGGATGGGGATTGCCCATTCCAGTGACAAAGTTACTTTTTGTTTTGAAAACCCTGTAACTCCCCTGAAGAGATTGGGCCAGATTACAAAGTCGGTGTGCATGTAGTTCAAGTTGTTCTTTATGGCCTGCTTCCTTGAAATTAGACAACCATTCTGTTCGACTTTCGTTGACCTTATGAAATGTTGAGGAATATTCACCAAAAAAACGATCAAACCAGAGACCGCTATGCGCATATAAGTCTTTTCGCTGCGGCATCTTACAGTCATTTTGATATAAGGGAAGGGGCATGCTTATCCTCCTGCTTGCTGGTTACAATTATTATCCAGATAAGCAACTGCAAATTTTTTCAAAAATAGAAGTAACTCCTGGGCCTCAACCTGGGCTGACATATACTTGCTCATGGTGTCTTGCGTGAGCGCTACCATGAGATCAAGTCCCTGGTCGTGGTAGATGCGTCCATGTTCGTTTTGACAAAGCCATTCACTGAGCACCCGATATAAAAATTCGTATGGCGCAGCATTTCGGCTAAGACAAAAAGCCATGGCCTGTCCTAGGCCTTTCATATGTATCATAGCCGGAAGGCCAGACACGTAAGAACGGAACTCCTTTTGTTGTCGGGCATCCCTGGTGGAAAATAATCTGATTTTTTGTAAGGCAAATTCTGCCCGATACTGATCCATCGATTTATCCATGAGATTTTTTTGCCTCATTGTTCATTGCTTGCAAGTATATGGACTCGACACCAACCCATCCCCGTAGTCTCATTGCCTCCCAGCTGCAGATAAGGTGTAGTTATACCCAGTAGCTGGGTATGAACTAGATCAAGACAGACTTGGGCACTAACAATTTCATTGCGTCGGCGAGATGCACTAGATGCTAGTGCAACATACATAACCGTTTCAGAAGGCAAAGATTCCTCATACCATAAGGCTCCGGCACGAACGGTCTTAGTAGCTGAATCAATGGCAATGTGAGGATTAACGGCGGTGCAGAACCTCGACAAATAGGCAAAGATGTCGTCATGCACGATGACTAACTGACCCTTTAATGAATCTTCTGATAGGCTGTGAGTTAGCTTTGCTAATACAGCACACCACGAAGACACTAAAGGATCATTTTGTGGGGTCAGGCGATATTCTTCCAAAAAAAGCTGCCCCCCCTCCTTCGCTTCAGTCACTAAGGCAGCCGATTCACTCATCTTGGCAGGAAGCGCAGGTATCTCAATGGCAACTTGCAAGCGCCGAATGTCTTTGCTAAATCGCTCAAGTAAAGCTGGACAGGTTACCCACTTAAAATGACTGTTAAGCGAGCGTACGGGAAGTAATAGCAATCTGGCATCCCCTACCATCAAAGCTCCTGCGTGAGCATCACCATCCTTGCTTTTGGCAGTAACATCTGGGCCAAATAACATAGCAATCTCTTGGCTGGATAAAATTTGTCTTGTTTCTGCTTTGGCTCGCAAGGCTCCCTTGACAGCCGATCCGTATACACATGGCCAGCCCGTATGACTCTCCCTCTGGATGGGTAGATCAATACCGCTGACAGATTGACCTGCCCCAGCATGAATGGATGTCTCAGCCGTAAGTAACACTAAAGAACTAGCAGTAGTCATGAAAATCCCTCAGTTTAAATCAATTGATTAAAGCCACAAGCCACAGGCAATCAGTCCGCGCCCCAAATCCTGCTCTTCTCCCCACTGGCTGAGATGAATTGAGTGAATTATCGCAGACCAATCAAGGTGTTCCCCTATAGGCTGCATGTAGTAAGCTGATCCAGCGGGCGTATAGCTATACATCACGCGTTCTTTGTGAGTAGCCATATCCCACCCTCCCTCTCTGTGAACCTTACTTATGGCCATAGCGTGTAACCTAAGGGTGATCCCTGCAAACTCACCCACCCAAGTATCGGCACCTTCATAAACCGATGCCTGAAAACCATTAGGTAGCCAGGTGGGCTTACCGGAACCATCAAGAAAACGGGCAGGAGTCAGCAAGTACAACACTAACCCACGTATTTCAGAGACATCTCCGGGGAGTAAAGGTGCAGGTAATGAGTCCAAACCTTGTTTCACTCGTAGACTACATAATCTGCCTTCGCCTCCCAAGCGAGCCAGAGCTGTATCAGGGAAATGTTGGTCTGTTCCTATAAGATCCATTTCCACCTTGATCTGCTGATCCTGAACTAAACGCAAGTGCCGAGTCTGATAAAGCAGCCCCTTAACGGTGCTACCCTGCCGATTATTTCGGGCAATACCCAATCGTGGTTCTTCGGTCACTAGGTCAGTTTGATGCAGAATCTCGCTTTCCTGTGGCGCCATACCTTGCAGTATGGCTTGCAGCCCCCTAGTTGTGATCCAGGCATTCTCATATGGCTGAGCTCCTGCAAGGGAGGTGATGCCAGGAACCAATGGAGGGAAACGGAGTAATCTGACGTGTCCTAAGTCACTAGTGACAGGGTCTGATACCTCGAGCAAAAAATTGATGCTGTGGTTTAGGTTATTTGGATGAGGCAATGTTGCCACGTTTTGAGGTAATGGATACAGTCTTTCATGCGTCCCGTCCCGTTCACGACTGAGGAATGGACCTCTAAACTTGATCAGACCTAACTGGTCACCCAAGCCTATCAGGCGCTGTAGTTCAACATTATCGAAAAAATCAGCCCAGCAAGTACCATGCTGCTGATGCCAAGCATCACCTACCCAAGTTCGTATGGCACCAGCTAATGTTCTAGCTGGGGGTGGAAATACGCTGGAAAGTTCACTACCCCCAATGCTGCCTTGAGGGCGGGACTCTCGGAAAAACCAAGTATCAAAAGGTTCAAATTGTATAGTAGCTGCCATCATCATTCCCTCTCAAGCCCCTTGTGTGCAAGAAAACGAACTAGCATGGCAGCATTAACAGAGATACCACGAAGCTCTGGTTCAAGATCACCTGGAAATTTTCTTTGCCAACACAAACATTGGTCGACAAGAGCATCAAATTTTTCCTGCAAGTCTCGCTGTTCTATAGGTGATATGTTTCTCTCTATTTGACCACCCGAATGAAGGAATTCGGCCAGCAAAAGGGGAGACAAGTGAGTTAAATCATCCACGCGAAAGCGATCAATAATACGTTCCAGTCGAAAGAAAAATTTACTGGTAAATGCACTGTCTTGCTGCCGAAAATCATCAGCCAGTTTTTCAAGAATCACTTGATCAATTTGAACCAGTTTTTCCCATGGAGCCGCCCATTCAATCACCAGTCCCCCTGGCTTCCATACACGGATAGCCAGCGCATTTCTGCCAATTTTTTCCTTGGCAACTGCATCCAGAAGATTATGTGCATCACTGAGTATGCGTGTCAGCGGTGTCCGTATATGCACATATTCAATAGCACCTGACAGGGTTGACTCAATCCAAGATGCTTGTTCCCGAAAACACGCCGCATACTTCAGACGCAAAGCATTGGCGCAGTTCATGGCATTTTGCATGGGCAAAATTGCCAGAACATCGTCCCCTCCTGCATAAACCAAGAAGCCATCGTATTTCCTAACAAGATCAGGAACTGCTGAGGTGAACCTATTAAGCGCATTGCTGATAGGATTTTGATTCTTATGCTCCCCCATATGTTTACCCAATTGATCACCATCCATCAACAGGATTGCGTAGAAAGGGCTTGGTTCTTCAATTGCCGGTTCGTCACTCCGGTGAATCAGCATTTTTCGTAATTTGTTGACACGGCTAGCTTTGTCCTGATCAGGATAAATGTTGCTATTGAGCAGGCTATCTTCAAAGTAGATATTGCCATCGAGTCCAGCCCAACGCCGGTCAAAACCAGATCGTTTAAACACAGCCTGTCTTATGCAGTCGATGTCGGTCTTAATCTCATCAAGATCTGTAATGGTCCGCGCCGCTTCATAAAACTCACGAAACCTGTTTAGATCAGCGTGGGCGATGGTGTGCGCTAACCAAGGAACTGCGGCAATAAAGGAGACAGAGGGGACATTTACAGGAACGTCCCAGCAATGAAAGGATGCTTGCGAAAATCCTGGGAAAACACCTTCGACATCTGCAAAGTAGCGAGCAAAACGACGCTTAATAAAAGCAATAGCACATAGCTGTTCACCCTCTCGAATATCGGTGAACATGCCTTGAGCCATTTTAGGACGAGGTGAGCGTACATTACTCCAAAAGCTGTTGACCGCCTGCATATCAGGTTTTTCGATGGATGATAATTCCTGCCATCCATTCATGACCATACACTTATTGCCAGGCTCATCGCTGGGCATCCAGGTACGTGTATTTTTACGTTGGTCAATGAGGGATGGATTATCTTCCTGGGAAATGACCCAGCTGATTTCCCAGAAGCTCTCTACCTGACGATTCCAGATTGCACGGCAGCTTGGAGAAGCAATATCAGCAAGATCATTGTTCCAGATAATTTCAGCTAAACTGAACCATGCAAATTTTACAGCTTCTTCCACTAAATGGCCGTTGAATGTCTTAGGAACAGCTGAGGAGACAGCCTTAAACCGGTTGGGTATGCAACCTTGCTGGGATACGGATGTTCCCTGTTGATCTGGTATCCGGCTGGTTAGGGCTGTCATGAACTTTTCATCAGGAACTGGAAATTTGACTTCGCCCCCCTGAAGTCTAATGGCCTCGATAGCAACGCCGGATAACCATGAAAGAATGAAGGATCCTGCCCAGAAATCGCGGGTACGACGAGCTTGGGACACAAAGGACTGTACAGGCCCCAAGGTGAACTGAAAGTAATTTTTTTGCCCACTCATGGATGCCTCCTAAGTTCAATGAACTTGGCAATGTTGTCAAAATAGCTGATAGCATCGCCTTGAGGAATTTGATGATGAAATTTTGAGGGCAGATAAATTGCTGCTGCTACGTATTCCTTGGATATTGGATGAATATGAAACATGCATGGACTAGCACGCCTTTTAACATTCTCCTCATCTTTTAATGGCAATCCAAAGGGCACTCTATCTGCTCTTGGTAAACTCTTACGAAAATCCTTATAGTTTCCCCCTAAAGAAGCATGGACTTTGCGCGGGTTATCTGCAACGTTAAGTATTTTGATAACACTATATTTTGAGAATGCAGTAAAGGGAGGAAGTTCCTTAAGTTCGGAAACACGATAGCCAGCACAAATCGTATTGAGTTTATCTTGCCACGTTTGCTGGGTCAGGATTGGCCAGGAATCATTCCCCAAAGTATCCATAGCAACGGAACCAAAGCCTCTTCGGGCACGGCTCCCTAAACCTCCAAGCAGCCCCCAAATAATCAACGCATCACGCACTGATTCTTGCTGCTCGGGGGAAAGGCTGCGACCAAGGAGTAGTTTTATCTGAAATTTCTGGTTTTCCTTGAAAGCATCGCGATGTGGGGAGGAACTGCCTCCTGTTAACCCATAACCCAGATAAGCACTCGAATTATTAGGATCCGACGGAGGCCAGTCTTGGATAACCTCCAGCTTGGAGGGGGTTTCTACATGCAGGGTGAAAAGGCTTTTGTGGGAAAGCTGATCGTTAGAGGCTAATCCAAAAATGGCAGCCTCATTTTGATGCAGTTGCTGCAATGCAGCATCATCATTGGTTATTTCCGTGCGGATTCTTGCCCAGTTCAGTGCACGCCACCAAAATCTTAGAGCACCTTTGATGGAACCTGCACTCAACTGTCTTGCATGACGATCAAAATCCCCCAGAAACATGGGAGTAACTATGCGGTAAGTTGCCTCAAGGGTAACGGGTTCATCGAATTTCATGGGGCCTCGCAGCGAATTTTATGTCTTTTTGCATCATGGGAGGGTTCTTGTTTCCCTCAGGTGTGAAAAAAATGGATGATGTAATGATGACTTTTTCAATCATAATCGTGTCCACGATATTTGGTGTTCTTGTAGTCTCTGCCGATACAAGCTGTTACCTCCGTAATCGTCGCAAAACATCGTAAAATAACGAGGGGATCAGTGTCTTGGTCAAGGCAAAAAAAAATTCCGTGGCAATCTGTGGTGACATGCCACTGACCAGCAACAGAATACGACGCTTGAAGTTTTGGGGAGATGCAAGTGAGTTCACACTGTATTCCTTGTAAGACAATTTTGGTATTTTCGACATAGAATCAAGTCAGTTATAACAAGGTTATGGACTTTGCTACTTCAAAAAATGTAGCTTCCCCAACGAATAATACAATGCCGATGACCACAAATCTTGATTCAGCTCATGACCTCGATAAAACCTCTTCTGGGGAAACAAACCAGAGAAGTATCAAAATTATTTTTGAATTTGAAAAAACCACCTCACATCACGATCTGTACACATGTAGGCAGTTTTCCCGTACCCAGACATAAACAAAATTTGGGGTCTTTCACGGCATAAGCTCGCACATCATCCTGCTTGTTGTTCAAATGAGGTTCAAAATCCTGCATCATACGATGCAAATCTTGCTCTGACCCATGTAACCAAAACACAGAGTACTGAACAGGAACGGCATGTTTCAGGGCACGTCGATAAATCTTCTGCAAGCGACGGTTATTTGCAATATCGTAACAAACAAGATAATCAGCCACAGCTACACCATTTTCTCAAAAATAGAGACCAATTCCTTGAGCTCCAACGACATATTCTCCTTGAGCTTGGGGATTAGCCGCCCATACAAAGCAATGGCCTGTTCAGCAGTGTTATGGCCTGGCAACAGAGGCCTCTGGTCTTTCAACCAAGTACAAGCAAGCCATACGCTATAAGGTGGAAGTAAGTCTTGTAGTAATCTTTGCGCTGCCTCAGAGCCCGCTTGAACACCACGGACTTCCAACACCGCCAATAAATCAATTTTCAACAACGAATCTAGCCAAGCTAGCAATTCTTCGAACAGAGTAATTTCAAGATTTTTAGATTTCAGGATGTCCCGGCCGATTTGATCCCTGATTTTACCCAGATCTTGCCAACGCTCCAGACGTGCCCATGAGCGTAAAATAACTCGTGTTGTGACTTCATAATGCCAAGTTTTATAGGCTCCTAGCCAAGTACGATTCGCATCTACATGCGGTAGCCAGTCAGCCAACAATGACCTACGATCATCCAGCATCTGCAAACGACAGCCAAATCGACCATTCTCGTGAATGAACTGAACGGGTATGCCTTTTTCGGCACAGTTTAGTAAAACGTCCAGTCCATCCTTGGCATCGCCTATCACGACCAAAACCTTGATGGTGCGTAGCGGGAAACTTCTCATCGCCTCATTTTCTTCTGCAATACGCAGGTTTACGCTATCCACCTTGCAGAACTTCAGACGTGAGGCTTTTATATTAACAGAGCTCATCATGATGAACCTCCACATTGGGAATGGCCCGAGACAGTCGTTGACGCCAGAGATATGCGATTCGTCTAAGCTGACGACGCCACAAACACGCTTTTTTTTCATATTCGATATAAAATACTTCCCTACCTTGCTTACCTAACAGACATGGCCGATCTCCCTGGCTCTCGTAACTAAAGTACTCCTGCCGCAATATCCCTTCGGCAAACAAACGCCATACCCAGACATCGACATGGGCACGCATCAACTCAACAACGTCACAAGCAAGTGACTCTCTGCCATGATATGGGGCATGGTAAAAACCCAAAGCCGGATCAAATCCTGCAACGGTCAAACTTCTCACGGCATCGACATGCAACAATGTATATGACAGAGAAAGCACTACGTTGACCGGATCTTGAGGTGGGCGACGATTACGTTCATTAAAAGCCAAAGCTGGCGCAAACAGTTGTCGGTAACCGGCAAAATAACTAGCTGCACAGGCCCCTTCTATACCCCGGAGAGATTCGATGGAGTCACAGGTTACCTCCAGGCGATCATGCAAAAAATCACTTGCTTTAAGCAAAGGAAGTCGCAAATCCAACCGTTGTGTTATGGCCTGTTGCAATGCCCCATACTGGGTAGACAACTTCGCTCGAACCAATTCTTGGGAAAAATTTAAACTCAACTGGGCACTGCAAACAGCCTGATATTGTCGCAGGCGGTGGGAAGCATCTTTGTGATAATCACCGCTGACCAGAGCAAAATTTCCCTTTCGCGCATTGATGATCAAGGTGGTAATACCATGTTCTGCCAGCAAGGCAATATCGCGTACTGACAGGGTCACTGAGGTATTAACTATCAAACGACTGATCTGTTTAAGAGGTATGGAAAGCGGAATATGCAAATCGCCTTTGTTGACTACCAGCCTTTGCCGGTCAACGTGCAACTCAGCTTCTCTTCTATCGATATACAAGGTTTTCATCATCGTCTATCCTAGGTAAACATATTCGCTGGACAAGGGCATACGTGCTTTGCCTAGCAGATAGACGGACTTGTTACTTACCAGAGGGATAATCATAAAACTGTCTTGGTCAAGATCAAGTATCGCTGTCGCTCTCATGATCAAACTTTTCACTTCTGGCCTGCTGAGATAACACTCCTTTACTGATTTCTGACCCCCACTGGCATAGTCATTGACTATGTGCAAAATTTTATGCAAACGTTTTGGTGAGCGTACATCATAAGCCACTAGACACAATCGTCTGGGCCAACCACTTTGTTCCTTTGCAATCATTGGATGCATCATCTCTTATATCTCAATACAGTGAATCAACACCTCCTACTTTATTGGAAGAAATACAGAACAACACAATTCACAACCTTGTATTTGGCTCAACCGGAGTCTTACATCCATGTGCACTATAATCCGCGTTTGTCACCCAGGTAAATTTTGCCTTTTCAATGAGTCGGTGTTTAGCTAGCCGTACGGCTCCCGGTATATCAATGATGGGTTCTTGAATTGCTTGGGCTGTGAACTAGCCCAGTTCAACTTTTAATCAGTTGAAATGCAGGATAGACTTCACTTGATGTTTCTTTTCAAAGGGGTACCTCGTGTTAGAGTTCCAACAATGCTTGGACAGCATTGCCTCCTCAGCCAGCATAAAAGAGCTTTATGAAGCAGCAGCATGGTATGCTTATGAGCAAACTAGCCGCTTTAAGGGTGTTCGTGTAGTCTCGATGCAAAGCATCGAACCTGCCATGTACAAGCTGGCCCAAGGGGCACTTTTATCAGCAGGAGTCAGTCCATTTATTGAAGGACACGAACGTTATGTCATGCCTGATACCCAGTACCTTAGCCTATCAATTGAGGCTTTAAGTGCGTTGCAAGGGGTATTACCCATACGGCGCGATACACTTCAGCAACTATTAAGCGCTATGCATGCCCATAACCTACATACGGTACGTGATATTTATAATATGTCCGTGTTAGCGTTATCTATGGTATGTAGTGGTCATGCCCTTTACTTCACTGAAAGACTGGACGATTTGAAGTTGTACATGCCTTACCGCTTTAAATACGAATACCTGATATAGCATTTATTACTGTCCCCTCCCCACATACATTTTTTCTTTGAATTCCTCAAAACTTGCCGTCCGTTTCCGTAACCCTCGTGATGCTGAGTCTGTAACCGCCCTGAATGGCAGAGCTCAGTAACTTCATGCAATCCGGTTATGCAAGGTTCTACGCTTGATAGCAATGCAAGTTTGCAAAATCAGCTAGCTGAGATTTACGACCTTAATTGTCAAGACCCGCCTGATCATATACACGCTTTA
>JABEVH010000199.1 GCA_013043915.1 Pseudomonadales bacterium | reverse complement strand
GGTAAGTCGTGTGGATGGCAACATCCACACGCTCTGGTCGTTGACCCGAGAAACCCCAGCTACAACGCTTTTGGGCGTTTAGCTGCGGGAGCTTTCATAGAGTTGGTTATCATCTGGAGAGTACGGCTCAAGGTGATAATGTCATGGTTGATGCCCGTGAGTTGGCAGGTGATAGTCTCTTGCGGATGGGGGTACAGCTGACCACCAACTTTGATGATCTTTCATTCTTTGAACTTAATGCTGATCTCAGAAAACCATGGATGAATGCCCTGGGGGGTGAATGGCGTTTGCAGGGGCAATTGGGTGAGTCACAGCGCGCTTATGGCGAGTTTTACCAACCATTGTTGACGGATGGAGCGCTATTTTTAGCACCAGATATTTAT
Source organism: Pseudomonadales bacterium (assembly GCA_013043915.1). Classification (GTDB taxonomy): domain Bacteria; phylum Pseudomonadota; class Gammaproteobacteria; order Pseudomonadales; family Moraxellaceae; genus JABEVH01. The sequence continues at coordinate 9,299 of JABEVH010000199.1, read as the reverse complement.
TTTTAGTCATTGCCGCGTGATGTGGTCGTCAATGGTCAGCGCGTGACTCAGTTGCGAAATAACGACTCGGGTATGGCATTGGATGTGGGTTCAACGCTGGACAAATGGGGGGAGTGGCGCGGAGGTGTGGTTGAACGGCACATAACGACAGCAGCGGGGACTGATCCACAGTTTGCAGCCTTAGCTGGCGCTTATAACGGTAGTGGTTATCGTGTCCAGGTTACTCTGGATCAGATGGATGCTACCAGTTTTCCCCATTCAGGCTGGCTGTTGCGTGGCCAGGGATTTGCCAGCAGTCAGGCATTGGGAGCACAACGCAGTTTTCGCAATATAGGAATGGATGCCAGGGAGGCTTTAAGCTGGCGAGGTAGTACCGTACTTTGGCGCTTGCGTTGGGGCACATCAGCTGGTAGCCATCTGCCCGATCCTGAAAGTTATTTTTTAGGGGGTATCATGAATTTGAGTGCCTGGCGGCGAGATGAGTTGAACGGTAATCAATTAATTTTGGGCCAGATCAATGCCTACCAACAGATTAATAGTTTGCCTGCAGGAGTGGGTAAGGGGGTCTATGCAGGCTTGCTTCTGGAAGAGGGAGGGACGAGTAGTAACTCGCAATGGAGTCAAAATATAGTGCAAGAGCTGCATAACTCCGAATCGGTTTGGTTAGGTGCAGATACGTTGCTAGGTCCTTTGTACCTTAGCTTTGCAGTAGGTGATCATGCACATAAGGCTGCATATTTGTCTTGGGGAGTAACCTACTGATTGCACCATGGGGATGCATCAGTTAATACTTTACGGCATACTGACCAAGCATCATCGGATGAACTGAGTTTGTCGTATGAATAACGATGTTAATGAAGAAGCTCTAATACGAGGCATGGTACAGCATGGTTTTCGTCTTGGATTTCCAGAACCTCTGGAGAGCCATTTTGTTGCCAGCCATGACCGCGAAGCGTTGCTTACCTTGCGCCGAGCTGCGTTGGGTTTATTGCTATTTGCGGTTTTTGTCGGTGTAGTGCAAGGAACTTTTATTTGGCGTTTAACCCCATCTAATCTGGTTGTTCATGATTTACGTGTCTGGACCTTGGGCTTTTGGTCCGTCCTGGTAGTCTTGTCTCTGGCTTTGGCGGCTACGCGTATCGAATCTCAGAAACGATGGTTTATTCCCTTGCGCTGGTTAGCCTGTTTTACCGCAGTCCTAAGTGTGCTGATCTGTAGCTGGTCCCTGCAGTATGTCTATTTTGCCAGGTTGTCCGGTTATTTGGTTCTGTTAGTCATCATGGCAGTATTTAGTTTTAGCCGTATGCGACTATTCCCTGCCTTTATAGTGGTGATGGCTGCCGTCCTGGTTGCTTTTGGGGTGGGTCTTTTGCTTAACCAATGGCCTGACTGGTTAGAGTTTTTTCAGTATTTTGGTCTGAGTATGGCTTATGGAGTTTTGTTAGGTGGTCTCCTGGAGTACCGAGATCGACGTATATTTCTTCAGGAACGTTTATTAGTACTTGAAAAGCTGGCTTTGGAAAACATGAGCATACAGCAAGATAAATTAGCTCGACATGATAGGCTTACAGGTCTTATGAATCCTTATTATTTCAAGGAGCTGATGGAGCGGGAATGGGAACGCGCCCGGCGCGAGCGCCAGTCATTATCCCTGTTAATTCTGGATATTCATCTGTTCGGTGCATTTAACCAGCGGTATGGCTATGCTGCAGGTGATCGTTGTCTGGCCGCTCTGGCCAGGGTGCTGGAGAGGATATGTAAACGAGCCGTAGATGTAAGTGCTCGCTTTCAGAATGATGAGTACCTGTTGCTGTTGCCCAATACCTCAGCTGTGGGGGCAAGAGCTATCATGGAAACCCTAGAGTTGGAGTTTAGTAATCTGGAAATTTTGCATGAAGATGAACCTGCAGGATTGCTGCGCGTAGATATGGGGCTATCCAGTATGGTTCCGCATGTGGCACAAGAGCCGCGTATTCTGATTGAGTCGGCGCAGGAATCTCTGCGTTTGGTCAGAGAATCAACCTCTGATACTTCAATTGTCTGGTGAGGGAGAGCAGGGATGAGTAGAGGAAGATTGCCAGGCTTGGGAAATATTAATAAGACCGATTATTATGAGTTGCTAGATCCTCAGCCAGAATTGACGCTGACTTATTTGGGAACGGCTGGTTTTATACTTCATGACGAATCTCGTTGTGTGGTTCTGGATCCTTTTCTGACCCGTACCCCTCTGATGACGACACTATTTCGTCGCCTTATTCCCCATGCTGACCTTCTGCGGCAACATATTCCCCATGCTGATGAGGTACTTGTTGGGCATGCTCATTATGATCATGTGCTGGATGCCCCCTTATTGTGTCAACAGACCGGTGCCAGGTTAGTGGGTTCTCCTGCGGTCATGCAGGTTGGTCGTGCTGCTGGTTTGCCTGATCATCAGTTATGCTGTACTGAGGGTCTTGAAGATATTGCTTGTGGGACCTGGACTGTACGTGGGTTGCCCTCGCGTCATGGTAAGGCTATTTTGGGCAAAATTCCTTTTCCTGGTGATATTACGGAGCCGCCTCCCTGGCCACCGCGTGTCCATGAGTTACGTCATGGACAAGTTTTAAACTGGTGGGTTGATACGGGTTCCCTGCGGGTAGTCCATATTGATTCAGCTGATTTTATCCCTGAACATTTGCAGGGCATGCAGGCTGATGTGGTCTGCTTATGTGCGGTGGGCAGGCAGTATCGTCCAGGCTATGTTCGTGAAGTCGTGGAGCTGCTACAACCACGTTACATCTTGCCTTGTCACTGGGATACGATGATGACGCCCTTGCATGATGAACCCCAGGTATTACCTGGCGTTGATTTGCCTGGTATGTTAGATGAGATACGTGCCCTGGGTGTTCAACCCTTGCTAACACCTATTTTAGGACAACAGCGCCTAAAGAGAGCTGCAACGGCTTAACGGTGCAGCCATCCGAGAGAGTTAAGCGTTGATCCTTGCGGGTGATATTCAGCCCCCGTACAACCGCGATAAGGTAGGTGAGCAATAACGTCAAAATAATCAGCCAGAGGTAGATGGCCCGTGCCGGGTGAACCACGGCCAGGAAGGTCAGCAAACTGGATATGACCGATCATGTCGATGTTTTCTCGCAAGGTAGAAATAATATCTTCACCCATGCGCGCCATGTGATAAATATCAAACTGCATACGTAAGTAATCATGCTGGACGGCGTCGAGCATGTCCTGCATTTGGGCGACGCCGCTGATGAGAAAATCTGGTATGTCGTAGGTGTTGATGGCTTCAAAACAGGTGATGATATCCTCGCCGGCAAAGATGTCTGCAGCATAAGCTAAGTTATAAGCCAAGGTATGCAGGTTTTCAGCCAGAGGATGATCAGGTGCTTGTCTTCCAGCAAGAACATTGACTGCAGGAACGTCCAGAGCGCTGGCATATTCAGCGGCGAGTTGCACGGCTTCTTGAAAAGCGGCCTGTTGCGCGGGAACACCTGCTAATCCGAAGCCACCAGACAGCAGATCTCCAGCCGGTACATTAATCAAGGCCAGATGTAGGCCGTAATCGTCGAGTTGACGGCGAATTTCCTGCCAAGGTAGCTCATAGGGAAATTGAATTTCAATGCATTCAAAACCTGCCTCACGAGCTGCTGCAAATCGCTGTGACCAGGGGAACTCCTGAAATAGCATGGACAGGTTAGCAGAAAAGTTCAGCATGCTGAGGTTTCCTTTGGCACTATATACAGGTCGATAATATGACTTAGGTCCAGAGAAGCTGCTCCGGTTTGTATAGCTGTTGATAACTGCTCAAGGGCGCGTTGGGCAACGGGTAGTGTCAATCCGGCGTGAGCAGCCAGAGCTAGTACATGGCTGAGGTCTTTGTGCAAGGTAGCCACTTTCCACTGTACCGGTTCATGAATGTGCTGAGCCATACGCGGAGCCAGGATTTGCAAGGGCAAAGAATCAGCAAAACCTCCTGCCAAGGCGGGGGCTAATTGTTGTGCATCCACCCCTGCATTTTGGGCCAGGGCCACAGCCTCAGCGATCAGCAGGCTATTGGCTGCCACGATCAACTGATTACATAGCTTGGTAGTTTGACCTGCTCCTACGGGACCCATGGCGCGTAGTCGCTGACTGAATAGTTGAGTGACCGGCCGACAACGCTCGATGGATGATTCCATGCCTCCAGCCATCAGTATGAGGTTGCCTTTTTCTGCGCCAAGAACACCTCCTGACATAGGTGCATCAACCCATGAAGCGCCTGCAAGCATAACTTCTTGGGCCAAGTCTCTAGTCGCATGGGGAGCTATCGTTGATAGATCGACGATAAGGTGGTGAGATCTAAGGTGTGCTAGTAAGCCCTGTTTTCCAAGAACAACTGACTTGACGGCTTCATCATCGCTTAGACATATAAAAATGATGTCAGATTTTTTGGCCAGATCTTGCAGTGTCTCAGCGTGGACTGCGCCTGCTGTCGTCAGTTCCTGACACTTCTCTGCAGTTCGGTTCCACACCGTCAGGTTTTGACCTGCAGCCAAAAGGTGTTTGCAGATAGGGATGCCCATCAGCCCCATGCCGATGAATCCCAGAGATTCTTCAGATGAATTCATCGTTCAGCCTTGGCTATGATGTCTGTTTCACGGCGCCCGGCTTCTAACCAGGGCTGAAGGGCAGGCAGGGTTAGTATGCGCGCCGTATAAGCGCGTAGCTCACTATGTAAGGGGCCAAGCAGAGCATAGCGATCAAGTCGAATGATGACCGGAGCGTAGTAGGCGTCAGCAATACTGGCTTCACCATATAGAAAGGGCCCACCATGGGTACGCAAGGTTTTGCTGAGCAGCGTATCAATACGTTGTATATCGAGCTGGCAATCCTCACTGATAGGTACTGAGGAGGGAAGGCGAGCAATATTCATGGGGCATTCACGGCGCAGATGTGCAAATCCTGAATGCATAAGGGCACAAATTGAACGAGCGTGAGCCCGTGCAGCTTTGTCTTTGGGCCAGCCGTAGTTCAGGGAATAGTTTTCATGCAAGTATTCTGCGATGCTGAGGGAGTCAAAAATAGTGATGTTCCCGTCCTGTAGCACAGGTACTTGCCCCCCATCTGATTTGTCTTCCAAGACCTGTTTATAGTTGTCCTGATAAAGTCGGATGCGTTCTTCTGTAAAGGGCAAATCATTCATGGCAAGAATCAGCCATGCGCGCAAAGACCATGACGAATAGCGCTTGTTGCCTAAGACTAGATGCAGGGCCATGGGGGACTCCTTAGGGTAGGCTGCGGGGTTGAAATGGCGTTTCGTCTTTTTTGCGGTTACGGTTGACCGCTATGGCATGATTTTTACCCAGCAATAATCGAATTTGCCAATATCGTTCGGTCAGCAGGCTATGCCATGCCCCATCTTGCCAGGTGCGATCAATCATGCGTTTGGTGGCAGCTACGGCATCAGGAGACCGTAATCGAAGCTCATTGATCAGGCTGAGCACAGCTGCCTTCGGGTCGTCATAGACATGACTGACCAGCCCTAGGGAGTGAGCTGTGGTTGCATCCAGAATTCTGGCGGTACACATCAGTTCCTTGGCGATATCCGGTGCTAGGCGGCCGCGCAGCGTTACCGTGGCCCCCATATCGGGTACCATGCCCCATTTGCCTTCCATCAAGGAGAGATGGCTATCACGGTGGGCAAATATCCAGTCAGCACCCAGGGCAAGTTGTAGCCCTGCTCCATAGCAATGGCCATGAACCAGGGCAATCACAGGCATGGGCAGACGGCGCCAGATCAGGTTGACACGTTGAAAAATCCCCTGCGTGGGGCGAAGTAACTGGGTAAAAGCATAAAATTTATCTCGGGGTCGGGAAAAAATGCCCGCCAGGTCCATGCCGGCACAAAATGAGGCACCTTCCCCGAGGATGACTACCGCTAGGACATCACGGCGTCGTGACAAACGGCGTGCAGCGTTGATAAGCTCATGGATCATCTCAAGATTCATGGCATTATGTTTGTCTGGCCGGTTCAGAGTCAGCCAGACTACGCCATTATCTTCAGTCAGTTGAATGGTTTTAAACATCAGCATTCCCCCAAGGAATCTTAAGGGAACTATCCTAACTCAGGCAGCCCCGGATTCCCAAGAAGTTAGATGTTCCGGATCAGGTCAGCGAGGCAGAATTTGGTCTCCCTGGACGCGTACGGGTTCGCCTGATGACAAGGAGGGCGGATTGTGCAAGGTATAGACGCGATCACTACCATCTTCCATGTGAACATTGACCTTCCATTCCGTGGTCTGGCGTTCGTGTTTTTCGACCGTGTTTCCTGCAAAAGCACCGCCTAGGGCACCCAGTATCGTGGCGACCGTACGACCATTGCCATTGCCGACTTGATGACCAATCACGCCACCAGCCACACCTCCGGCTACAGCGCCTAGACCTGAATCGCTACCAGCAATCTGTACCTGATGAATACTCGCGATGACACCACAATTTGGGCAGGGAGGAGGAGCTATCGGCGGTTGCCCCTGATTGCCAGCATAAGCAAGACGATCAGGGTAGCTGGCCTGTTCAGTATTCCGATGTTCTGTGTCTCTTGTAGCGAGATGATGTTCAGCCTCACGGCGTTCACGAGGCATGTTAGCACCTAATGGAGGATGAGGTGGCATATCAGCCACGGTGCTGGGTATTGGGTTGGCGGCGGCATGAGGACCTATCCATCCCACTTGCCGAGCAACCACTACACCACTGGCGATAATGACACTGCCCAAGGCAACTGCCATCAGAGGCTGAATCTGTCCTTTTTGAAACATAAACATGGTGGTATCTCCTTGCGGTGCTGGCGTAGGGTCCCCAGAAGTATCCTAGGAATAATTAATGACGCAGGATAAGGCCAGAGGGGGCCATATGGCTATGTGACAGCATTAAAAATGTGATTTTGGTCACGAGGGTTCGCCCTCTTGTCCATAAAGGGTCAGGCCATCTATGATGCTGACTTCATACTGTAGGGAGAGAGAAGTTATGAGTGCTTTCGAACAGGCGCAAAAGGATGTTAAAACACTGACCCAACGCCCAGACAATAATGCCATGTTGGCATTGTATGCACATTTCAAGCAGGCTACTGCAGGGGATGCTCAAGGGGAACGGCCAGGTATGTTTGATCTGGTTGGTAGGGCAAAGTACGATGCCTGGTCTGCCTTGCAAGGCATGACTCGCGAAGATGCCGAGACATCTTACATCAAGAAAGTTGAATCACTGATGGCTGCCGAGAAATAGAGGTTTTAGCTGTTGCGTAGCTGCTGCGCCTGATGTTTGATCAGCGCCTGAAATTCAGGTTTCAGGCGATGCAAGCGTAGCACGCGGTGAATGCCTAAATCAGCGCCCAAGTTAATACGTACGGTCTGATCAACTTCACTGCGCATGGCCAGCAGCGGGAGCATGCCTGAATCATCCATGAGTAAACAGCCTGCAGGTGCGGTTTGGCTCAGTCGCGCGGCACAGGTTTTTAGCTGTAACGAGTGGGATTGAAGCCCATGCACTAGGCCCATGCGCAGATGCGGCATGGGGTGAGCGCTGGCGTTTTCGCACCGTTCCAAGATGAGCATAGCAGCTGACAAGGCGGCCATTTGTCGTTCAACCGGATCCGATTGTTCAAAGTCAACCCACATCCCATCGGGCATTAATCCCCCTACAACATTACCACCGTAGTTGCTGATGATGACTTCCAGCATCTTCTGCCAGTATTGCAAGGAGGGCAATGCCTGTTTTTCATGCATCTGTTGTAGTACCCCTTGCGTATCATCCAAGCGTATATGCAGTCGACTTACCGCTAAAGCCGCCGGGGTGTCCCCCGGCTGGGCAAGAGGGAGTGAACCTGCCGCCAGGGGAAGAGCGCTTAAGAGTATGCCACTTAATAATGTAATATCGATGGCCAGCAGACCTAGCAGGGTACCCGCCTGTTGATAGAGAACGTGTTCTTCTGGTTCAGATTGCCAATACATGCGAATCGTGCCTAACCGTTGTCCCTGAGTGATGATGGGCACATCCATATTACGTAGACCTTGATGAAAAACACGTCCCCCGCCTGTCAGTATATTGCCCTGCATATCCATAATTTCCTCGCCTAGGACGGGAGGAGAGGCCATTTGTTGCGTAAGTACACTCAAACCGAGCAGGTCATGCCCAAGCAGCAAGGGTGTGGCTGCCACCGCTAATTGATGAGCTGCCTGTTGGACAGATGCATCCTGATCCTTGATAACTACTTTATCCAGACAAGAAATCAGCAAGCAACTTTGCACTAAAAAGGCTAATACAAACCAGGCTATCCAGCGGGAGAAGCGGGGAGGCAGCGACATAGTGCAATAACCCGGAATTATTTTTGAGGTGAAAAAAGGACACGCAGGTTTAGGGGCCGTCCAGATTATGGAAACTATAGCAATGTTCGAGTTTGCAATCCAGTAAACTACTTGGGCCGGAAATCCCAAGATTCGGGCGGTCAAGAGTAGACATGGTTTAGTCACGCCAGAAATTGGCTTAGGATTGAAAGCGATTGTTTAGACATGCGTTGGAACTTTAGGCCCAGCCGAAACCCCCCATCGCTATGACTATAAGCACCATGTAGAGTGATGGTCTGGGCACGGAAGGGTGGGCTATCTGCCAAGGAAAGAGGCATGTAAAAGTAAATTTCCCCTACTTTTTTGGGAGGCAGGTTAATTTCGGTGACCACTGAGAGCCCGCCAACGCTGATATCCATACCTTGCGAAGGAATTATTTTCCCATCGAAGCGCAGCAGAACTCTGCATCGTATGGGTTTTCGTTGCGCGGTTCGGCGCTCATCATTCATGACGATATCAACCCCACGACCGCGAGAATCCCCTGTCTTTCCACAGACCACAATCTTTTCAGTGGTAGACATGGGGAGGTTTAGTGTATTCATCGTTATGTGTTTAAGTCTATAAGAGATTAGCTAATTGGGTAGTGCATGCCGAGCGAATGTCTTATGCAGGATAGGGTGGAAAAAAAGCATGGCCTGTTCTCAGTGTATCAGGGTAACTGCAGTACAATTAAGCTCCTGTGGATGAAGTGGAGAGGGCAGGGGATGGGTGAAATTTACCTGATCAATGTGTTAGGTGCTGACCGGACGGGCCTAACTTCAGATTTAATGCATATTTTGGCCGGTTTTGAAGTTCAGATTCTAGATATTGGTCAGGCCGTTATTCATGATCAATTAACGCTAGGCATGCTGGTTGAAATTCCTGGTTTTGTTGATTCATCGCCCCTACTTAAGGATGTCCTGTTCCTTTGTCATGCCCAGGGCC
>JABEVH010000198.1 GCA_013043915.1 Pseudomonadales bacterium | reverse complement strand
CCGTCCCCGTACAAGGGCCCCATCCTGAACTGAGTCTGCAGCAAGTACTCGCTCATGCGTATACTCCCTAAGCTCAACCTGACTCTGCTGGCTTTGGGACTTGAATCCCTAGCACTGCTGACTTTACTGACAAATCAGCATATAGCGCTATTCTGGGAGCTACATATACTGGCCACAGCTTTGGCTACTTTCAGTGTAAGTCTTCCAGGCCACCGCTGGCATGATCGTTTATTGCATATCGGCATTTTCATATTTGTACCCTTCTTGGGTATATTAGCGTTTCTGGCTGGACCCTGGGTGATTCGTTTCCTGCCTGCTCGTCAAGTCATACCGGTCTTTGAATCCGTACCGCCCTTGCTGGTGCAAATGCCTCGTACACCACGTGACCCACAGATTCGCCACGGACAAACAGGGCGGCTCATTCTGTCTTCTCGCGTTCCGGACCATGTACGCATGAAAGCCCTGCTTTCCCTGCAAGACATGCCGACAAGGCATACCTCAGGCCTATTGCGCGACTCTTTGGGCGACACCCTGGATGATCTTCGTTTGCTGGCCTATGGTATGCTCGAACAACGGGAAAAAGCGTTAGCTTCGCAGCTACAACGACAACTTGAGCGCTACCAGGAAGCCGTTGAGCAACATGATGAAGCCAGACATGCCGCCGTTGCCCGAAGTTTGGCAGAGATTTATTGGGAAATGATCTACCAAAATCTGGCCCTTGGCGATATGCGTGATTATGCTGCAGAGCAAGCCCTGCACTATCTGAACGATGCCTTGCGTCTGCAAGTTAGGGATGCAGGGCTCTGGGTATTAAATGGAAGGTTGCGATTGATGCAGGGAGACCATACGGGAGCCCAAGGTGCATTTATGGCAGCCATCGCCATGGGTTTTCCCCGAGTACGTGTACAACCCTATTTGGCAGAACTGGCCTTCTTGCGACATGACTACGAAAAAACCCGCCAATTGATCGCTGATTTGCATCAGGAGACTCGGATGCCCCAGATGCAGCAAATTATACGCTTTTGGGAAACAGCCTTATGAAAATACTAAGGCAGAGTGCAGAAGCCGATATCGGCTTATTGCTTGAAGGCACCTACCCCTATGTCAGTGGTGGTGTTTCCAGCTGGATTGCACAAATGCTGAAGGGCTTTCCCCAGTACCGCTTTGCACTGTGTTTTTTGGGTAGCCGCGAAGAAGACTATGGCGACCTGCGTTATACCTTGCCTGACCATGTCGTTCATTGTGAGGTTCACTATCTTCATCAGCATAAAGCCACCAGCCGAGCACGCAAACATCGTGAACATGGCGACCCGGACGTCGTCACTTGCTTGCGCCACATGCATACTTCATTTCGACAGGGCGATTTGGCTGATGCAGATTTAAATCATTTGATGCAATTTCAGGCTGAAGGACGTCATGATGAGCGAGACTTGACCGAAACACAGGACGCCTGGAATTTTATTACCGAGAATTACCGTCAGTATTGTACTGACCCCTCATTTGTCGATTATTTTTGGACGGTACGCATCATGCATCAGCCCTTGTGGCTCTTAATGAGTATCGTTCAAAACTTTCCCCGCGTCAGGTTGTTTCATACTATTTCAACGGGATATGCTGGATTTTTAGGGGCCTTGCTGAAGCAGCAACGCCAATGCCCCCTGATTCTCTCTGAACACGGCATCTACACCAAAGAGCGTAAGATTGATCTTTTTCAAGCGCAATGGATCAAGGATAATCGTGGGGTTCTCGAAAAGGACACCACAGATATCGCCTATTTTCGTCAAATGTGGATACGTTTTTTTGAGGCACTCGGCCGGGAATGCTATGGCCAATCTGATCATATCGTTGCTTTATATGAAACCAATCGACTGCGCCAGATTCAAGATGGCGCTCCCGCTGAAAGGACACGTAATATCCCCAACGGTATAGATTTAGCCAAACTATCATCTCTGGCTAATTTGCGCAGTAATGAAATTCCTGCTGTCATCTGCCTTATCGGCCGCGTCGTTCCCATCAAGGATATAAAAACTTTTATTCGCGCCATGCGTACCGTTGCCAACCATATGCCTGAGGTGCAAGCCTGGATAGCGGGCCCTGAAGAAGAAGATCCGCAATATGCCTTGGAGTGTCATCAATTAACCGCGGGTTTGGGTCTTGGCGAAACGGTCAAGTTTCTGGGATTTCAACGTATTGATGCGCTACTGCCACAAGTAGGGCTTATCGTGCTGAGCTCTATATCAGAAGCTCTACCTCTGGTATTGCTTGAGGGATTTGCTGCGGGTGTTCCTTCCATCGCGACTGATGTAGGCTCCTGCCGTCAACTTATCGAAGGCTTAAGCCCGGAGGATAGAGCCCTTGGACATGCAGGATGCGTCGTGGGCATTGCCGATCCTGCCAGCCTGGCTCAAGCCTGCATTGACCTATTAGCCGATCCTGTCGCCTGGAAAATGGCCCAGAAAGCAGGGCAGCAACGTGTTGCACAATTTTATACCCAAGACATGATGTTTACCGCCTACCGCAACCTTTACGAAAAAACGCTGGAATCCTCATGGCAGGCATAGGCTTTGAACTGCGCAAGTTACTGGAACGAGACAGTTTGCTGGGCATGCTGCAGGCATATGCCTATGCAGGCATAATCAGCTCTGGCCCCTGGATACTTTCTATACTGGGTATCTTGTTAATCGGGGTCATGAGCCTGACCATTGTAGTTCCAAGCATCTTGATCACTCAATTTCAGGTCAGTGTTACCTATCTGATCGCCTGTAGCCTGACGTTAACCGGTTTTGCGCAACTAGCTTTCACCCGCTTTTGTGCTGATCGGTTATTTGAAAAAAAAGCAGATATTATCCTGCCAAATTTCCGCGGGTTGAGTTTGCTCATCACCTTGCTCGCCGGTTCCTTAGCCTTGCCCGTTCTTTATTTAGGCTTTCGAGACACCAGCGAATTTTATCGCCTGCTCATGGTTGCAGGATTTGTGATCATGTGTAATATCTGGATAGCTACCTTGTTCCTGTCCAGCATGAAACAATACAAAAGCATCTTGCTGATGTTTGCGCTCGGCTACAGCATGACCGTCACCCTGTCCTTGGCATTACGTCATTTTAAACTGGAAGGACTCTTGAGTGGCTTCGTCCTCGGCCATTTTATTTTGCTGGCAGGCATGATCCTGCTGATTGAGCATAACTTTCCTTCGCCTCAATTACTGCGCTTTGATTTCTTAAAAAAACAGCAGATTTTTATCAGCTTGGCTGCTGTGGGCCTGTTTTATAACCTTGGGCTTTGGATCGACAAATTCATGTTCTGGATGCATCCCTCCACCAGCGTCCATGTCCTGGGACTATTACGAGCCTCACCGATCTATGACATACCGGTCTTCCTGGCGTACTTGTCGATCATCCCTGGCATGGCTGTTTTTTTGGTTAAAATGGAAACTGATTTCGTTGAATTCTACGATGCCTTCTACGAGGCGGTTCGTGAAGGCGGCTCTTTGGAAGAGCTAGAGCAGTTACGCAATGATATCGTTTTTACCGTACGGCAAGGGATATACCAAATCATTAAAATCCAGACCATCAGTGCCCTGCTAATCCTGGTGGTCGGCAGGCAATTGCTGCATCTGCTGGGTATTTCTGAACTGTATCTGCCGCTGCTTTTTGTCAACTTGATTTCTGCGGGACTACAAGTCGTGTTCTTAGGTATATTGAACGTATTTTTTTACTTAGATCAGCGCCGCATGGTGCTCTGGCTCACTGTGTGCTTTTGCTTATGTAATACCCTACTGACTGGCCTAAGCCTCTGGCTAGGTCCAGGGTGGTTTGGCGATGGCTATGCCGTATCTATGCTTATAGCCGTAGCCTTGGGTTTTTATCTACTCACCGTCAAGCTCGATAAACTCGAATACGAAACTTTTATGTTTCAGTAACACGCATGAATATCGACCTGGAAATGCTGAACCCCTTGCAAAAGTCCCAGCTGAAAATGACCGCATTTCACCTATCGCCATGACTTGACGAAAAATTAGCTTATTTTATTCACTTGCCCATGATCAGTAGGCAAAAATCAAGGAATTCACCCTCAACTGTTTAATACTTCCCCTACCCATATAAAATGGGTGACTGGGTGGCGCTGCTGTAGTGGAATTTTTTTAAACAGGTTTCAATAAAAACAGTGACTTACAAGACTTGCCGTTGAACTCAGGTGTACAAGGGGTTCCACCCAGAACCGGGTTTGCAGCAAGTGCTCTCACATGCCTATACACAGTAAACTCTTTGACCTTACTGGCCCTGGTGCTAGATTCCTTGGCCATGCTGGCTTTGGTTAAATATGAGCAGATTGCCTTATTTTGGGAACTGCATTTACTGGCCACAGCCCTCGCCACCTTAAGTGTTAGTCTTCCGGGCCACCGCTGGCAAGATCGTTTGTTGCACATCGGCATTTTCTTGATTATTCCCTTCCTGGGTTTGCTGGCATTTACAGCAGGTCCCTGGGTGATTCATGTGCTGCCTGCTCGTCGTATCATTCCAGTGTTCGAATCTGTACCTCCCTTGTTGGTGCAGATGCCGCGTAAACCACGTGACCCCCAAATACGCCATGGACAGACAGGACGCCTTATTCTATCTTCACGCGTTCCTGATCATGTACGCATGAAAGCACTGCTGTCCTTGCAGGACATGCCCACACGACATACTTCGGGGCTATTGCGTGACTCTTTGGGCGACACCCTAGATGATCTTCGCTTGCTGGCCTACGGCATGCTTGAACAACGTGAAAAAGCGTTAGCTTCTCAATTACAGATCCAACTTGAACGCTATCAGGAGACCATTGAACAACATGATGAGGTAAGACACGCCTCTGTTGCTCGAAATCTGGAAGAGATTTATTGGAAAATGATTTACCAAAATGGCCCTAGGCGATATGCGTGATTATGCTGCAGAGCAGGCCCTGCACTATCTAAAAGACGCCTTGCGCCTGCAGGTCAGGGATGCTGGACTCTGGGTATTAAACGGCCGGTTGAGATTAATTCAAGGAGACCATATAGGAGCTCAGGGTGCCTTCATGGCAGCCATCGCCATGGGGTTTCCCCGTGCTCGAGCACAACCCTACCTGGCAGAACTGGTCTTCTTGCAGTATGACTACGAGAAGACCCGACAATTGGTCGCTGACCTGCAACAGGAAACTCGTATACCCCAGATCCAGCAAATCATGCGCTTTTGGGAAACCGCCCCTGAATCTTAACAAGTAATTTCAGGGGGCATCCTGATCATCAATAGCCATCCGGGTTGCATTGAGCAAATGTCCAGGCATCCTGACACATAGCCTCCAGGGTACGCTCAGCGCGCCACGACATCGCCTTCCATGCCTTATCAGGAACCGCAAAACTTTCAGCTACATCGCCTGGGCGCCGTGGCAACACAGTGTAGGGAACTGGCCGTCCACTAACTTTCTTAAAAGATTCAACTACCTGCAACACTGAATAGCCACATCCCGTGCCTAAGTTAAAAACGTGGAATCCTGCATGTTGCTGGAGGTAGTCCAAGGCTGCCACATGCCCTGAAGACAGATCCATGACATGAATATAATCGCGTACCCCTGTACCGTCCAGAGTGGGATAATCCTGACCAAACACACGTAACTGCTCATAACGACCGGTTAGCACCCCAAGGACATAGGGCATCAGATTATTGGGAACCCCACGTGGCACTTCACCAATCAAGCCGCTTGGGTGAGCACCTGCAGGGTTAAAATAACGCAGTGCTGCTACGCGCCAGGAGGCATCTGAAGCACAAAGATCCTCAAGTAGTTGTTCAACCATGCGCTTGCTATGTCCATAGGGATTGGTTGGCCCTAAAGCTGCGTGCTCAGCAAATGGAGGTTGTTCCTGTTGACCGTAGACCGTGGCCGATGAACTGAAGATGAATTGACGTATCTCCAGCTCACGCATGACCTGTAACAGCTGCAAACTGCCATTGACATTATTATCATAGTAGGACAAAGGATCAGTGACCGACTCTCCCACAGCCTTGAGCCCGGCAAAGTGCAGGACAGCTTCGATGCTATGCCGAGAGAATATATTACGAATTTCCTGAACGTCCCTGATGTCTGTCTGGTAAAACGACGGGGAACGCCCTGCAAGTTCAGCAATACGCTGCACAGAAACTTCAGAGCTGTTGCTCAAGTTATCAACAATGACCACATCATGGTCAGCATGCAAGAGCTCAAGCGCCACATGCGATCCTATATACCCTGCACCTCCTGTTACCGCAATACGCATTTTTCACCCCGAGATACCCATATCGTTATACCCCATAGATCTTAAATCATTTTTCGTTAAAATTGGCATAGCTACTACCCTTTACGCTCAGGTCTCATTGCTATGCCCTCGTCATTGACCGAACTCCCCAGCAACCTCCCGATACCTCTCGATGATGGAGGTTTTAACTGATGCTTGATTCTTTTGCATATCTGTCTATCACTAGCCCATGTTTGTCAAACCCCCCTTAAATTTCAGTGAAACCTGGCCAATTTGAGGGTAGCATTTTTGGTAAAGCATTGATATATATAGAAATTACTTTTTGAAAGTCATTTTGTAGTGCCATAATATATTGTAACTGACCGGAATTAACCTTGTCTTTGTAGTATGCTTGCTGCATGTAT
>JABEVH010000197.1 GCA_013043915.1 Pseudomonadales bacterium | reverse complement strand
GGGTTGTATTGACAGCTCACAAGTAACAAATCCTGGCATGCCTCGTTGCAATATGGATTTTATAAAGCGATCAACTTGTGACTGTTGCTTGATGGGATACCACAGCGCAAAGACCCCGCTGGGCCAGCGGCGTATCACGGCTTGCAGCAGTGACTGTAAGGATTTCCAGTCATCACGTTCTTCTTCATAGGGGGGGTCTATCAGCACCAGCCCACGGCGCTCACGCGGCGGGACCAGGGCTGGTAATCCTTCATAGGCATCTCGCCAGTGAACTTCTACATGAGGGCGACGATGTGCCCAGCTCTTCAGTGTTTCGACATCCTCAGGATGAAGTTCCATCAGGACACTACGGTCTTGAGGGCGTTGCAAAGCATATGCTAGGACAGGAGAACCTGGATAAAGCTCAACATTACCCTGAGTCTTGCGCAAGTCTCTTACTGCCTGTAGAAGATCTTCCAGCCAGGGATGATTGACGCGAGCTGCCTTCATCAAGGGGCCAATGCCGCTACGAAACTCCAAAGTACGCTGTGCTGGTGAGCGTGATAAGTCGTAAAAGCCCTGGCCGGCATGGGTATCGATATAGCACAGGGGCGTATCTTTCTTCTGCAGCAAGCGCAATAATCCCAGAAGCAGGGCGTGTTTATGCACATCAGCAAAGCTGCCAGCATGAAAGGCGTGACGGTAGTTCATAGTCGGGCCAAGTCAATCAGGCCCTGCAGTCTATCAGTTTGTCTCAGAACGGCAAGGCATAGGCCAAACCTAAGCCAAAAACCTCATAATTCACCTGATATCCCTGATGCTTAGAGAGCAAAGATTGCGCATTAAAAATAATATCCCAGCGCTGCAGCGATAAGACCCATTTATTTTCAAAATACTCAGCGGGTATCACCGAGTCCGTGCTGACCGAGTGGAGGCCGGTGGCTGAGCTTCCCATAAAGTCTGCACTGCCGCTGTAATGCAGCAAGGCCAAGCCAGCTGCAAAACTGTATTTCCAGTAAATGGCGCTGTCTTGATACAGGGGCCCCATGCTAATGCTAAGCCGTGGCGCCACAGCAACAAAGCCACCGTTGACGTGGGTGCCAATGTCTGTGCCTACATCTGCGCTGTTGAGAAGCTGTTTATTAACCCCCAGGATATTGGCCGTTGCTGTCAGGTCACCACTCAGGGCAATAGATCCTCCAGCACGCATGTGCCAGTCAGCAAGAAGATGACCCGCTGTGTTGGCATTGATCAAGAGGGATAAAGAACCATTATCAGTCATCTTGGCTACATCGCCTGGACGAGATAATGACAGCGTACCCTGCTGCATGCCTAAGCCTAAGGAAAGATGACGGTCTTGTATGTATTGATCCGTCATTTTGACAATATGATCCAAGGCTGTTGCAGGAGGCGAGGTATTACTGGTCTCATCGGCCCTGACAGCAAGGCAGCTCAGTATAATAACCGAGTAACTCGCCAGCAAGAATATGCGCATGACTCTCTCCTTTAGCGCCAGCGATAGCCAACCAGTAGCCAAGCTCCCGCTCTGCGCTGGTTAGCACTGAAATACAAGATTTCTGGTGCATCAGCCTGTAACCGTACTAACCAGCCATGCGAGCTTTCCCAGCCTGTAGCCAAGCCAACTCCTGGTCCGAAGGTGGCCCTAGTAATAGTGGCTCCTTTATAAAGTTGCTCTGCGCTCTCATCCAGCATGGGAGATACATAGACATTACCCCACCAGCGTCTGATCTCAAGGCCACCCTGAGAGTTAAAGAGATGGGTACGCAGATCCCCTGTCGCATATTCAGCGGCAGCTTGCAGGAAGGGGTTCACTGACCAATGTTCATTCACCACAAACTGCGCGTCACCGCCTATGCCCAGTCCCGGGCCTTTATAATGTTGCTGGGGAACACCGTTGATTGACACGTGGGCATCGTGGTAGGCCGAACCTATTGCGAAGGAAAATCCGTTTTGGGGATCAGCCAAGACCGCTTTTGTCATGAGCAGCAAAACCAAACTATAAATCATCCATTTCATATGCTGCTTCCCCGAACACTTTTCGACCGAGCATAGCATCACTTAAGAGACGCTCTCAATCGAGGAAGTTGGGTTATGTTGGCCAAAATTACGTTGGAGTACATCGCTAAGATCTTGGAGTTTGAGCGGCTTGCCCAAAAAATCATTCATGCCGCAGGCAAGGCAGCGTTCGCGTTCACCTTCTTGAATATTGGCAGTCAAGGCTACGATGGGGATGGCCCGCGCACTCGGCGCTAATTGTTGCAAACGTCGTATTTCCCGGGTGGTCGCAAATCCATCCATGTCAGGCATCTGACAATCCATGAAGATGATGTCATAACGCACTTGCAAATAGAGTTTGACCGCATCCAGGCCATTTCGTGCTACATCAACACTCATGCCAAACTTCTCTAGCATTTTGGTAGCAACTTTTTGATTGACAGGGTTGTCTTCGGCCAGTAAAGCTCGTCGCCCTTGACCCACTAAAGGACGTTGACGAATGAGAAGTGGTGCGGGGGGAGAGGTGACGAGTTCAGTCAACGGAGTTTGGCTGCGTTGAAGCGCGAGCAGAAGACTATCTATACGAAGCGGCTTACTGAAAACAGCATCGAAACCTGCTTCACGAAGACGTCCCTGATCAGTGCGTTGATTGGGCGGTGTCATGAGTAACACTGAAGTTGATTGCAAGCCTCGATCTGAGCGGATGAAACGACCTAAAGTGAGGCCGTTGATATCAGGTAGGGCATAGTCGATAAGTGTATTCTGGAAGGGAATGCCACGTTGACGGGCGGCATTAAGGGTACTTAATGCCTTGCGTGCATCAGCTGCCTCTTGGACCAGAGCTCCACGAACAGAGAGGGCTTCTGCAATGATTTTGCGTTGCAATATGCTGTGATCCACGATCAATATGCGCATGTCAGCAAGATCATGCGCGAGAATATCCTGCGTGTTTTGCTGCCGTGAAAGCAATAGTTCTGCCCAGAAAGTGGAGCCTTGTCCAAACTCACTGTTGACGCCCACCTGTCCACCCATCATCTCAGTCAGAGCTTTGCATATGGCTAGACCCAGACCGGTCCCACCAAAGCGACGGGTCGTCGAAGCATCTGCTTGACTGAAACGTTGAAACAGTGAGGGTGCTTTATCAGGAGAAATCCCAATACCCGTGTCAGTGACACTTAGCCGAAGCCTGACTTTTTCGGGGCTCACATTCAAGGCGCTGATATCGACTAGGACATGACCATGCTCGGTAAACTTCACCGCATTGCTAAGATAATTGAGTGCGATTTGGCGAATGCGACCGGTGTCTCCAATCAGGTAGCGAGGGCAATGCGGGTCATAACGCAGCATGAGTTCAATTTTTTTCTGTTGCACCTGAGGAGTCATGAGCTCGCAAACTTCTTCAAGTACCACAAGCAGGTCAAAGGCGATGGGTTCAATCGTTAACTTACCTGCTTCAATCTTCGAAAAGTCAAGTATGTCGTTGATGATGGTCAGTAGTCCAAGTCCGGACTGGTAGATGGTACGCACATAGTCTTTCTGTTCATTGCTCATGGGGGTTTCAATGAGCAGCTGCGCCATACCTAGAACACCGTTCATGGGGGTACGGATTTCGTGTGACATAGTCGCTAAAAACTCTGACTTAGCACGGGTAGCTGCTTGTGCTTCATCACGTGCATTGATCAATTCCGCTTCAGCAGCTTTACGAGCCGTGATGTCATTCAGCGTGCCTGTTGCGCCGATAACCCAGCCAGCCTCATTGCGTTGCACGGCCATCCAAACATCCAGCCAGCAAACACGGTGATCAGCTGCGGTAAATCGGAGTTCACAGCGCAAACTTTCTGTTTGCAGTGAACGCAGAGGTGCAAGCATATTCGTGATGTGGGGTATGTCCTCCTCGAGCACATGTTCCATAAAACTCTGACCTAGGCTCTTGTCCAAGGCATACCCTGTGATAACTTCCCAGGCCGGGTTTAGAAATGTCCAATGGCCTTGGATGTCCGTTTGGAAGATCACTTCGCGGATAGCTTGTATCACCTGTCGGTGTTGTGCCTCGGAACGCAGGATACGCTGGCTTTGCTGAAAAAGTCTGGTTGCTGAGTGATTCAGCGCCAGGTTGAGATCTCTGATTTCTTGGGTTGATGCATCAATATGGATCTGTGCTTCTCCCTGATAGACATCCAGGCTTTGGGCAAATGCGACCAGTTTTTGCAGTTGCCTGAGAGGGCGAGCGAGCAAGATCAGGAAATACAGGGAGGTCAGGGTTGCCAACAGGATGGCTATCCAGATTTGACTGCGCAGGGTGGTCAGGTAG
Source organism: Pseudomonadales bacterium (assembly GCA_013043915.1). Classification (GTDB taxonomy): domain Bacteria; phylum Pseudomonadota; class Gammaproteobacteria; order Pseudomonadales; family Moraxellaceae; genus JABEVH01. The sequence goes on along the minus strand of JABEVH010000197.1, from coordinate 404 downwards.
ATATTTGATTGCGATGAATCATCAAAAATCATATAAACCCATCCCTGATCAGCTACGGGCTCCCAAAGTATGAGGTTATTACCCATTTTTTGAAGATGAAATTCAGTGGGATTGGGTAAGGTCAGGTCACGAATTCTGTCATTAAAAATAGGGCTTAGTCCCGCCGGGTGATCAATCATGGCCAACACGCGACCCTGATTGTCAGTAACAGCCAATCGCCTGACTTGATCAAAGGCCGCTGTTCTTTGCATGAGGTTATGCAGGGTAGCTAGATCATCAGTTTCAATAGCGGGAGAGCTAGCTGTTGCAAAGTTGCTTAGAACCAGACTGCCCTGTTGCTGGGCAATGGTTTGGTTGATTTCTTTTTTCTTGTGATAAACCAGCCAACCGAATATCAGCAATGC
>JABEVH010000196.1 GCA_013043915.1 Pseudomonadales bacterium | reverse complement strand
TCTCTATCCATTGCGTGATGATGAGAATATGTCGGCGTTCAAAACGATCAGCCAGCGCACCACCCCAGGGAGCTAGCAGCAGCAGCGGTGCCTGACCGGCAAACGCGATCAAGCCCAGCATAAAGGCTGAGCCTGTAACGCGGTAAGTGATCCAGGAAACCGTCACCTGTTGTATCCAGGTGCCGATCAGCGAGATAATCTGGCCAAGTACATAAAGGTAGAAATTTCTCTCGGATAGAGCTCGAAAAGCCGTTAGCATGGGGTTAATCCACGTTTAGGTAGCCTTGTAGTCTAAAGCAACTATCCTTCGAATTTAACCAGACTTTCCAGATATAACGGCCTCCCCGGTCAGCGGGATATCGGTAGGCAATGCTCGGGGATGTCCCTGCTCATCGATGGCAACGTAGGTGAAACGGCCTTCAGTGAGTATGCGCTCAGGCTGTTGGCGGTCACTGGTCTCCCATACTTCGATAGCGATGAGCATGGAGCTGCGCCCTGATCGTACCACATAGCTATAGCACGAAATCACATCACCGACCCTGACGGGAGTTAGAAATGCCATACTATCTATGGCTACCGTCGCGACTCTGCCCAGGGAGCGTTGACGGGCACAAACTGAGCCAGCCAAATCCATTTGTGAAAGTAGCCAACCTCCGAAAATATCACCATTCCAGTTAGTATCTGCAGGCATGGCTATGGTTTGTAAAGAGAGTCTACCCTGAGGGGTACGGTGTGAAGTTAAATCCATCAGAAAGCTCCTCGATCAAATTTTATGAGCGCACAACGACTACAGCATCAGGCACCAAGCGACTCATGCCCAGCTCATCAATAGCCACAAATGTGAAAATACCTGTCGTTAGCTTCATTTGGCGGCTAGAAAAATCATCTGTTTTCCATACCTCAACGGCAATTCGCATCGAACTTCGGCCTACACGCTCAATCGTGGTATAGCAGCCAATGATATCACCGACCTTCATGGGTTTAAGGAACGTCATGGCATCAATAGCTACGGTGGCAACGCGTCCACGGGCGCGCTTGCGAGCAGTCACACCGGCGGCAAGATCCATCTGTGATACGACCCAGCCGCCAAAGATATCACCGTTACCATTGGCATCGCCAGGCATGGCGATGGTTTGCAGGGCTAATTCACCTTCAGGAATATCATGGTCAAGTTCAGACATTCAGCGCTCCATCAGGAAAAAATAATCAATACGCGCGCATATTTTCTCACAGGATGCGCAGGAAGGCTCCGAATGTAATAAAATAGTCACAATTTGCACGTAGCCTCCTGATGAGGCCTGTCACCGGCCTGACAGGATCCGGGATGGATGCTGTAGCCAATCCTTGCCGGGTGATGACATGCAAGTTTCCCCTGCTGCTATAGAAGATTACATGAGCCTCGAAGTGGACATGACCATGCCCGAGAATGTTGAAAAGCTTGCCCATGAGCAGCCCGATGTTGTGGAAAATGTGACGTTGATCCAAAAACCAGGCCAGGTTCATATTGAACCTCAGGACATTGCCTTAAGAGCTGAGCACCTTGATCTTTTTTATGCAGACAAGCAAGCACTCTATGATGTGAATCTGGTCATACCACATCGCAAGGTAACGGCCTTTATTGGTCCATCAGGCTGTGGGAAGTCAACCTTGTTGCGCTGTTTTAACCGCATGAATGATCTGGTATCTTCCTGCCGTACGAAAGGCGATATTCTGCTGGATGGACAGAGTATATTTGAAAAGAATGTGGATGTTACGCGCTTGCGTCGGCGTGTCGGCATGGTGTTTCAAAAGCCCAATCCTTTCCCCAAAAGTATTTATGAAAATGTAGCCTATGGTCTGCGCCTGCAGGGTATCAACAAGAAGCGTATTCTTGATGAGGTGGTGGAAGAGTCTTTGCGCGGAGCTGCCCTGTGGGAAGAAGTCGCTGATCGCCTGCATGACTCAGCCCTTGGACTATCCGGGGGGCAGCAACAGCGTTTGGTGATTGCTCGCGCCATCGCGATTCAGCCAGAAGTTTTATTGCTGGATGAGCCGGCTTCAGCACTGGATCCTATATCTACCCTGAAGATTGAAGAATTAATACATGAGCTTAAGGAAACCTACACGATTGCCATTGTGACCCATAACATGCAGCAAGCGGCTCGTGTGTCTGATTACACGGCATTTATGTACATGGGTAAGATGATCGAATTTGGTGATACTGATACGTTGTTCACAAATCCGCGCTTTAAACAGACTGAAGATTACATAACGGGCCGTTACGGTTGATTTTTTGGGTACATACTTAAGTCAGGGAATGGACTTGGTCGCGGAGAATCAGCATGCCCAATAAAGAAGATTTTGGTCACCACATATCGCAGCAGTTCAACTCGGAACTTGACGAGGTGAGAAATCATTTTCTTGCCATGGGGGGGCGCGTTGAGAAGCAGGTAGGTGATGCGGTTGATGCTTTGCTGGCTGGGGATGCTGATCTTGCTTTGCAGGTCCAGGCTGATGAAAAAGCCATCAATGCCATGGAAACACGTATCGATGAGGAATGCGTGCGCATACTCGCGCGCCGACAGCCAGCAGCTTCTGATTTACGGATGATCATTGCGATAGGTAAGGCCATCATTGATCTTGAACGGATAGGCGATGAGGCTTTCAAGATCGCTCGATACGCTATCGCACTCAGTGAGGAAGGAGAATCGCCACGAGGCTATGTGGAGTCGCGCCATATCGGCAAACAGGTGCGGCAGATGATAGGGGATGCCCTCGATTCCTTTGCTCGTTTTGACGTAGAGTTAGCTTTCTCGGTAATGCGTGCAGATACCGTCATAGACCAAGAGTACAAGACAGCTACGCGCGCCTTGGTAACCTATATGATGGAAGATCCCAGGTCGATTTCCAGAGTTCTTAATATCATGTGGGTTTTGCGTTCTCTTGAACGTATCGGTGATCATGCTCGCAACATATCCGAGCAGTTGATATTTCTGGTCAAGGGTGCAGATGTCAGGCATACCAGTTTTGATATGGTGGAAAGGACCATAGCCAGTAAAAATGATACAGATTCTCGCTAGAAGCGTTTAACACGGCTGTGACAGAGGCTATCATGGCGGCTCATTGCTGGAGATTTAAAGCTGATGAGCCGATTTTGGAGTGAGCGTGTTGCAGGGTTGGAGCCCTACAAGCCGGGTGAACAGCCGCAAGTGGTGGGCATGGTCAAGCTCAATACCAACGAAAATCCCTATGGTCCATCACCCCAGGTTAGGGCAGCGCTGAAAGGACATTTAACGGATGAACTTCGACTCTACCCTGACCCTGAGTCGGCAAGATTGCGCGATGCATTAGCCCAGCGTTTCTCTTTAAATCGTCAGCAGGTTTTTGTGGGCAATGGTTCAGATGAAGTGTTGGCGCATGTTTTTCATGGATTGTTTCAACATAAACTTCCTGTGCTCTTTCCCGACATTACGTACAGTTTTTATACGACCTATGCACGTTTGTACGATGTTTCCTATCGGATGATCCCACTCGATGATGCATTTGCGCTGAATATAGAAGATTATCGGCAACCTAATGGCGGTATTTTGATCGCTAACCCCAATGCCCCCACGGGTCGCTTTTTAGATCTGGCGGCATTAACCACCTTGCTGCAATTTAATACCGATTCAGTCGTGGTGGTTGATGAAGCCTATATCGATTTTGGGGGGCAATCAGCAGCAACACTCCTTGCGGATTATCCAAACTTGCTCGTCGTGCAGACGTTTTCAAAATCCTGGTCGCTAGCGGGCATGCGTGTCGGTTTCGCCTTAGGTCAGGAGCCCTTGATAGAGGCCTTGAACCGTATCAAAAACTCCTTCAACTCTTACCCCCTGGATCGTCTCGCCCAGTTGGCGGCTGAGGCTGCCTTGCAGGATGAGGCCTGGTTTTCCACGACAACCCAAGCCATTATCGCAAGCCGGGAACAGTTGGCGCAGGGGCTTGATGCATTAGGGTTTTCCGTATTGCCCTCGGCAGCTAACTTTGTAATGGCCAGTCATCGGCGACCTGCCAGCGAGCTTAGCGCTGCATTGCGCGAGCGGCATATATTTGTACGTCATTTTGCAGGAGGCCGTATAGATAACTGGCTGCGTATTACGGTAGGTCTTCCAGAAGAGAATCATCGTCTGCTTCAGGCACTGCGAGAGATTCTTGTACCCTGACCCGTTCGGTTTTGAAATGCACCATGAACATGGAGCCTTTGCCGAGCTCAGATTCAACACTCAGCTCGGCATCATGATTAATGAGTACATGTTTGACGATAGCTAAGCCCAACCCTGTACCGCCAAGACGTTTGGAGCGGCTGACATCAATGCGATAAAATCGTTCAGTCAGGCGTGGCATATGGTGGGTGTCAATACCTATGCCCTGGTCCTCGACCATGAAATAGGCTCCACCAAAATCACGCCACCAGCGCAAAGTGATTTCTCCATCCGCCGGTGAGTACTTGACGGCATTGGTCACCAGGTTCATGAAGGCACTGCGTATATCTTCCGAGATGGCAAAAAGTTTGAGTTGCGGGTCAATTTTAAGATGTATGGTTTGGGATTTATCAGCACCATAGACCAGCGCATCCATACGAATTTCCTGAAGCATCGCAGGAACATCAATAACCACTTCCCTACCCTTCTCCGGCGAAGACTCCAGGCGGGATAGTGTCAGCAGGTCGTTGACGATATGGGCCATGCGTTGAGCCTGGGCTTGCATTTGTCCCACGGCCTTGACCCAGCGCGGCGGCATATCATGGCTGCCCTCAGCCATGGTTTCGAGGTAGCCACGGAATACAGTGAGAGGGGTACGTAGTTCATGCGATACATTGGCAACAAATTCCTTGCGCATTTTTTCAAGGTTGCGCAATACCGTAACATCCCAGCAAATAATCAAGCGATCGTTCTCACCAAATCGGGTAATCTCATATTGCAAATGGCGTTGCGGATCCATCACGGAGGGTAGACTCAGAGGTTCACGGTAGTCGCCGGCCCTAAAATATTCCACAAAACGAGGATCGCGCAAAAAATTGGTAACCGGGTGGTTGCGATCCAACTCTTTAAGGCCCAATAAGTTGGTTGCTGAAGGATTCCACCACTCAAGATTTCCTCTGCCGTCGATCAGGATAACGGCTTCTTCCAAGGCATCTATGGAGGTTCTGGCGCGTTCAAGGACATTTTCTAGACGTTGACGCACACGCTGTTCCTGACGTTTCATCTGGAATATGCGATAAAAAACATCCGCCCACAAGGAACCGCCCACTTCAGGGAAGTCATCTTGCAGGGGCTCTTGATTGACCCATTGCCGCATACGGTATAAGGCTAGAAGGTGACGTGCATAGCTGATCGCCATGACGAGGAACATCAGCAGAAACCCGACATGCAGGGCATGCCCGACCAACCCGGCCAGCAGCAGGATTATCCCAACCCGAACCAGTTCGGTAGTCAGTCCAGGGTTCACACAGCCTCGGCCTTGCCTTCCTGTTTGGCAGAAAAGCGGTACCCTGTTCCCCGTACCGTCTGGATATAACGGTCAAATCCGTGCGGTTCTAGCGCTTTGCGCAGACGTCTTATATGCACATCAATAGTGCGATCCTCAACATAGACATTCCCGCCCCAGACCTGATCTAGCATCTGGCTACGGGTGTAGGCACGCTCCTGATGGCTCATAAAAAACTCAAGCAACCGGTATTCGGTGGGCCCCATATCGACAGGGTGTTCAAGCGCAGTAATGCGATGCCCAACCGGGTCCAGACGCAAGCCACCGACATCAATCACTTTCTCTGCGCTGCGGTGACTGCTACGACGCAGCACAGCCTTGATGCGGGAGAGTAATTCTCGCGTTGAAAATGGCTTGGTGACATAATCATCAGCTCCGGCCTCAAGCCCCTGAATTTTATTGTCTTCCTCGCACTTGGCGGTCAGTATGATGATAGGGATTTCCTGCGTGGCTTCTTCGCGTTTGAGGCGGCGTGCTAGGTCAACGCCTGAAAGTCCGGGCAGCATCCAGTCGAGCAGTACCAAGCTAGGCCGCTCATCAACAATGATTTGATGTGCCACGAGGCCATCTTCAGCCTCCATGCAATCAAAACCAGCCAGATCCAGAGCAATAGCTATCATTTCACGGATAGCCGCTTCATCATCGACAATAAGAATACGTTCAGATTTCATAACCATACATCGTTATATTCACATGCCCTTATTACAACCTTATAATGTGACAGAAAAATTACAGCCCTGATCCCGGTATAAGATAGGTTAGAAAAACGCCAGCAAATAACAAGGCCCCGACATAATGATTTTCTAGAAAAGCCTTAAAACACGCATCGCGCTGTCGATACCGACATATCCATGCCTGTCTAACGAAGGCAATGGCAGCGAAGAGCAGCGTGATCACAAAAGGGATGCCCCAATGCAGATGTTTTGCCAGTAGCCCGAGCCCGAGGAGAAATAGGGCTTGCAAGATCGCAATCATGCTTAAATCCATGTCTGCAAACAGTATGGCGGTAGAACGAACACCTATACGCAGGTCATCTTCACGATCTACCATGGCATATTGTGTATCGTAGGCTACCACCCAGGAAAGAGCAGCAGCATAAAGTAGCCAGGTTGATGCTTCTGGCATTTGTCCTTGTGCAACCCAGGCCATCGGTATTGACCAGGAAAATGCAGCACCCAGGATGACTTGCGGGAAATAGGTAAAACGCTTCATAAACGGGTAGCTCATCGCCAGTGCCAAGGCAGGTAATGCCCATAGCGCAGTACGTAGGTCAAATAACAGCAAAAGACCAGCACTGAGTGCCAGCAGGGTCGCGAGTACAGGCAGAGCCTGCCGTCGGGACAGCTCGCCACTGGCTAAGGGGCGTTGAGCCGTACGTTGGACATGACGGTCAAAATCCCGGTCAGCCATGTCATTGATCACGCAACCTGCAGAACGCATCAACACCGTGCCTATGCTAAACCCAAACAGTACGCGCAGGGAGGGTGTGCCATGTCCAGCAGCAAAGAGGGCAATCAGGGTGGGCCAGTACAATAGCCAGGCCCCTATGGGACGGTCTAAGCGCATCAAACGGATATAGGGATTCAGGGGGGGCCATAGAGCTGATGATTTCATGCTGACGTACGCCTTGCAGAAAGGAAGTGTTCCAGTGCGGGTAGATAGGTTTCCTGAACACGAATAGGAGGGCCGTCAGGCGGTCCAAACAAGGAAAACCTGCTCCAGTGGCCCCGAGGATCCTGACGAACTAACAAGCCATGACGCTTGATATGCGGCATACGAAATAGCAAAGCTCCCAAGGGTTGACTGCCAAGTCGGTACAAAGGACGCGCCCAAGTAGCCAAGGCGCGGCGCGGAATGACACTACGTGCTTCGATCCAAGCGATGCCATGCACACATAGCCTTACCTCACGTAGCAGTGCCCACTCACCGTAATGTAGCCCTAGA
>JABEVH010000195.1 GCA_013043915.1 Pseudomonadales bacterium | reverse complement strand
TTACATCAGAGCCCGGAGACCCCATCGGGTTCGCCCTTAGAACCCCCTGTCTTTCCACAGACCACAATCTTTTCAGTGGTAGACATGGGGAGGTTTAGACCAGACGATGTAAGTTCATGGGCGGCGTGGCTGTGTCATGCCGGATGTACGGAAACCGTTGGCCTGTTCAATTGAAGTGCTGGCATTGTCGACAATTTCTGAATTATCTTCATTGACATGAGAAAAATGATCATGTAGCTTTGCTTTAAGCTAATTATTGTCGACAATTTATTGCCTATGTCTGAACCTGCTGTGGTTGCCTTGCTGAATGCTGAAGATGTCGCTGGTGGGGGACTGACCCGGGCTGACCGTGTGTTTGCTGCCATTCAGGATGCCATTGTCAAAGGTGAACTGAAACCGGGTAGCAAGATGTCTGAGGCTGATTTAGCTGCGCGTTACGGCGTATCTCGTGGACCGTTGCGCGAGGCTTTACGTCGTCTGGAAGGGCGCAAGCTGATTACGCGAATACCTCATGTCGGTGTGCGTGTCATTTCTTTATCTTTTACGGAACTGATCGAAATTTATCAGGTTCGTGAAGAACTCGAAGGTATGGCAGCGCGCCTGGCAGCCACCCATATGTCACCTGAACAGGTGCAAGGTCTCAGACATCTATTACAGCTACATGAACAGCAGGCTGAACTTCAGGAAGGACGCGCTTACTTTCAAAACGAAGGTGATTTTGACTTCCACTATCGCATTGTGCAGGGATCCGGTAATGGAGTATTGATGCAGATGCTTTGCGGTGAGCTTTACCACCGCGTGCGTTTGTACCGTTATCAGTTCTCGGTAACGGAAGGACGCCCCCACAAGGCATTCCAGGAACATCACCACATCATTGAAGCTATTGCAGCAGGTGATGGTGAAATGGCTGAAATACTGATGCAGCGTCATATTGGTGCGGCGCGCCGCAATATCGAAGAACATTTTTCTGACCTAACCTGAGTCGGTGGTGCCGGGTCAAACCTGAGGAGTGGTGTTATGAGTAGTCAGTTGTCAGCAGGAGCCCGTTTTCGCCGTGCTCTGGTCGAAGAAAAGCCCTTGCAGGTGATGGGGACGGTGAATGCCTACGCAGCGATGATGGCTACTCAGGTAGGATACCGCGCTATTTATATGTCTGGGGCTGGGGTTGCCAATTATTCCTATGGACTGCCGGATCTGGGTATTACCTCGCTGGAGGATGTACTCATCGATGCGCGTCGTATCACGGCAGCAGTGGATACCCCTCTTCTGGTGGATATCGATACCGGGTGGGGAGGTGCATTCAATATTGCTCGTACCGTCAGGGAGATGATACGGGCTGGGGTCGCTGCGGTGCATATCGAAGATCAGGTTGCGCTCAAGCGTTGCGGTCATCGCCCCAACAAGGAAATAGTCGCTGTCGATGAGATGGTAGATCGTGTCAAGGCAGCCGTGGATGCCAAGACGGATGCTGAGTTTGTGCTGATGGCCCGTACCGATGCCCTGCAGAAAGAAGGGTTGCAAGGGGTGATCGACCGAGCCTGTGCATATGTGGAGGCGGGGGCTGATGCAATCTTTGCAGAAGCGATGACCGATTTAAGCATGTACAAACAGGTATGCGATGCAGTGCGCGTCCCGGTGTTAGCCAACATCACCGAGTTTGGTAGTACACCTTATTACACGACGCAGCAGTTGGGGGAACAGGGTATTGCCATGGTGCTGTACCCTCTGTCAGCGACGCGTGCTATGCAGAAAGCTGCGCTCAATGTCTTTCAGGCAATACGTAAACAAGGTACCCAAGAAGAAGTTCTCGATTCCATGCAGCAGCGTCAGGAGTTGTATGAGTTTCTGGGCTACCACGCCTACGAAGCCAAGATTGATCAGCTTTTTTCCAAAGGCAAGTGAGCTTTGATCAACGATAGCTAACTATGAATACATGTATAGCAGAGGATAGTGAAGATGAGCGAGATCCCCAATGTACTACCCAAGCCAAAAAAATCAGTCGCCTTGTCAGGCACCGTCGCAGGTAATACATCCCTTTGTACGGTGGGCCGAAGTGGTAATGATCTGCACTACCGTGGCTATGATATTCTGGATGTAGCTACCACCTGTGAGTTTGAAGAGATTGCACACTTGCTGGTGCATGGAAAATTGCCTGCGATTGCCGAACTTACCGCTTACAAAGCCAAGTTGAAAGCACTGCGTGGGCTGCCTGCAGGCCTCAAGACAGCACTGGAGCAGTTACCTCCCTCAGCTCATCCTATGGATGTGATGCGTACGGGGGTATCGGTACTAGGTTGCCTCTCTCCGGAAAAAGATGATCACAATCATCCTGGTGCCCGCGATATTGCTGATAAGCTGATGGCTTCCTTGGGTTCCATGTTGTTGTACTGGTACCATTTTAGTCATAACGGCAAGCGCATCGATGTTGAAACTGAGGATGACACTATCGGTGGTCACTTTCTGCATCTTCTGCATGGGAAGCAACCTTGTGAGAGTTGGGTGCGTGCCATGCATACCTCGCTCATCCTGTATGCCGAACATGAGTTTAATGCCTCGACATTTACGGCCCGTGTCGTAGCGGGAACAGGCTCGGATATGTTCTCGGCACTGGCCGGTGGTATCGGAGCCTTACGTGGCCCCAAGCATGGCGGTGCCAACGAAGTGGCCTTTGAGATCCAGAAACGGTACAACGATCCGGATGAGGCTGAGGCAGATGTCCGTGAACGTGTAGGACGCAAGGAAGTCGTGATAGGTTTCGGTCATCCGGTCTATACCGTGAGCGATCCCCGCAACAAGGTGATCAAGGAAGTCGCTCGTCAGCTCAGTGCCGAGCAAAAAAACATGAAGATGTTTGATATCGCCGAGCGCTTAGAATCGGTGATGTGGGATGTCAAAAAAATGTTCCCCAACCTGGATTGGTTCAGTGCTGTCAGTTATCACATGATGGGCGTGCCAACGGCCATGTTCACGCCGCTTTTTGTCATCGCGCGCACTAGTGGCTGGTCTGCTCATGTCATCGAGCAACGCTTCGACGGCAAAATCATCCGGCCTAGTGCCAACTATGTCGGTCCAGAAGATCAAAAGTTCGTACCTTTAAAGGATCGCACGTAAGATGAATAGCCGTTACCGCAAAGGCCTGCCTGGCACATCGCTGGATTATTTTGATGCCCGTGCCGCAGTCAACGAACTGCAAGCTGGGGCCTGGGATCGCCTGCCTTATACCTCGCGTGTACATGCTGAGAATTTGGTGCGTCGCTGCGATCCGGAGATTCTGAGTGATTGCCTGAGGCAGATTATCGATCGTCAACGTGATCGTGACTTTCCATGGTTTCCTGCCCGTGTCGTTTGTCATGACATTCTGGGACAGACTGCGCTGGTGGATCTGGCTGGTCTGCGCGATGCCATTGCTGAACAAGGTGGAGATCCTGCGCAGGTTAATCCGGTGGTGCCGGTACAGTTGATTGTCGATCATTCCCTGGCAGTAGAGTGTGGCGGCTATGATCCGGATGCTTTTACCAAGAACCGGGCGATAGAAGACCGACGCAATGAAGATCGTTTTCATTTTATTAACTGGACAAAGACAGCCTTCAAGAATATCGATGTCATCCCTCCGGGCAATGGCATCATGCATCAGATCAATCTTGAGCATATGTCCCCGGTTATTCATGCTCAGGAGGGGGTGGCCTATCCGGATACCCTGGTAGGTACCGATAGCCATACCCCGCATGTCGATGCCCTCGGTGTTATTGCCGTGGGTGTCGGAGGTCTTGAGGCTGAGAGTGTCATGTTAGGGCGTGCCTCATGGATGCGCTTGCCTGAGATCATCGGTGTTGAGCTGCGCGGCAAACCGCAGCCAGGCATTACCGCCACCGATATCGTTTTGGCGATGACTGAGTTTTTGCGGCAGAGTAAAGTGGTTGGAGCCTATCTTGAATTTTATGGGCCAGGCGCTGCAGCCCTGACTTTGGGTGACCGTGCCACGATATCCAACATGGCGCCTGAGTACGGTGCCACGGCGGCGATGTTTTCTATCGATCAGCAGACCCTGGATTATCTGCGTTTGACCGGGCGATCTGATGAACAGGTGCGGTTGGTGGAAATCTATTCCAAGGAGGCTGGCTTATGGTCAGATACCCTGCAACAGGCCGACTACGAACGCGTGCTAGGCTTTGACCTGTCCAGTGTCGTGCGTAATATGGCGGGACCTTCCAATCCCCATAAACGGTTGCCTACCTCGGAGTTGGCAGCGCGTGGTATTGCTGCTCCCTGGCAAGAGGTGCCGGGTCAGATGCCTGATGGTGCTGTGATCATCGCCGCTATTACCAGTTGTACCAATACCAGCAATCCGCGCAATGTTATCGCCGCAGCCCTACTCGCTCGCAATGCCAATCGCCTGGGGTTGACCCGTAAGCCTTGGGTTAAAAGTTCCCTGGCTCCAGGATCCAAGACCGTGGCTTTATACCTAGAGGCCGCTGGTTTGAAATCAGAGCTTGAACAGCTGGGGTTTGGTATTGTGGCTTTTGCCTGTACCACCTGCAACGGAATGTCAGGAGCCCTGGATCCTGTGATTCAGCAGGAAATTATCGAACGCAATCTCTATACCACCGCCGTACTATCGGGTAACCGTAACTTTGATGGTCGTATACACCCGTATGCCAATCAAGCATTTTTAGCTTCTCCCCCCCTGGTTGTGGCCTATGCCATTGCGGGTACGGTGCGCTTTGATATCGAGAAAGATGTGCTGGGGCAATTTAATGGTCAAGATATCCGTCTGAAAGATATATGGCCTAGTGATGCAGAGATTGATGCTGTGGTCCAAGCCTCGGTGAAGCCGGAACAGTTCAGGCAGGTATACATTCCCATGTTCGAACACACAGAAGCCGTCGCTCAGTCCGTGAGTCCTCTGTATGACTGGCGCCCGCAAAGTACCTACATCCGTCGCCCGCCCTACTGGGAGGGGGCCTTGGCAGGAGAACGAACTCTTCAGGGTATGCGCCCTTTGGCTGTGCTGGGCGATAACATCACCACCGATCATTTGTCGCCATCGAACGCCATCCTGGCGGATTCGGCAGCGGGTGAGTATCTGGCTGTGATGGGTTTGCCTGAGGAAGATTTCAACTCTTATGCCACTCACCGCGGTGACCATTTAACCGCGCAGCGTGCTACCTTTGCCAATCCCCAACTTTTTAATGAGATGGTGCTGGATGCAGCAGGTCAAGTTGTGCAGGGTTCTATGGCTCGTATCGAGCCGGAGGGTCAGGTCACCCGCATGTGGGAGGCCATTGAAACTTATATGGACCGCAAGCAGCCTTTGATCATTATTGCTGGTGCAGATTATGGCCAGGGATCCTCGCGCGATTGGGCAGCTAAAGGCGTGCGTCTGGCGGGTGTGGAGGCTATTGCTGCTGAAGGCTTTGAACGCATTCACCGGACTAATCTGATCGGGATGGGGGTGTTGCCGCTAGAGTTTATGGCAGGAACCCATCGTAAGTCGCTGAGCATTGATGGCTCAGAGACTTTTGATGTCATCGGCACCAGGACACCAC
>JABEVH010000194.1 GCA_013043915.1 Pseudomonadales bacterium | reverse complement strand
GTGAGGCATGGGAAACCGGCTGAGAATAACCATCCATAACCCGACCTGCCAATGAAGCCATCATGGCACCGGACTGGCTCACCACCAACCATGCAATCATGGGGATGGAGGTCATGAGGAAACCCGCTAGCGTGGCATGCATCTGTAACGATGCCTTAAAGCCAGGCAACGTCGCCAGGGTGTATGACGGAACGCAGGCATAACCCTGCGCACATACCTGCAATGCTTTTTGAGCTGCCACTGCTGTAAAAAAAGTCACGGCAAAATTAAGTACGGCATAAATTGGAGGCCACAATGCCACCCACAGTTGGGCGCGAAAATAACTCAGCAAACTTCGATGTCCTCCTGGCAACATACTCATCAAAGCCACCACGGGAAACAGGGCATCAATAAACGCCTCAAACAAATCACGCATGACCGGCAAGGTCTGGGCAGAAATTCGGCTTAACACACCATAATCGAGAGTTCTTTGCTGTTCAGCCTGGGCCTGCGCATAACCCATCATGGCCGTTGATGCATTCGCATCTGATGCGAAACTCCCCAACCCTTGTGAAAAACTATTTATCAAGGCTGCCTGGGTCAACGCCTGAGAAGCTGCTAACGATAAACCTGAAAGATATTGAAATGCGATGGGCATCGCTGATGCTGCACCGGCAATCATTTGATTGGTGACGGCAGCCTGGTGTTGTATGGGCAAATAGCTCTCGGCCTGAGCCACTTCAGTCTGCAAATCCAGATCAAGATGACCTGCAAAGGCAGCATTGCAATCGACCATCTGATGCACACCCTGCATATCGATATCATCAAAACCTCGATTGGCTGCAGAGTTCTGATTAAAAAACACTTCTAAATCCGGGGCATCTGCCAAAGACTGCATGCCGTAAAAGCCAAGCTCCAGATCGTAAAACACACAGTTATGCCAAAAATTATCCAGCGACACAGCCGTATTGGGATTAAGAACGTGATAAGAGCTCATAGCCTGTACGATGGAACCTGCAAATAACGGCCCGTTGTCCAAATAATTCAAACCACCCGGCAATGAAAATACTGTCTCCATGGTGGAGGTCAACCAATCACCTAGCTTACTGCTCACACTACTGATAAATGCCAAGCCTATAGGTACCTGACCGACCACATGAACTACCGGCACTCCCCCCCATCCACTTTGCAATCGGTCTTCGATACTTACGTTTACTTTAGGAACCAAACAGAGGCTATAAATCAGCAGGATGCCAAAAAACCAGCGCATATCCAACAACTGTCCACGCAACATGGCCATCAGCAACATGGTAAGAAATACATAACTAACCACCAGCATCATGGCAAATCTGAAGTCGCCATGTCCGGTTATGGCAGCAACAGCATTGAAAATATGGGTTAGAAAATCGCCATCTCCATAGCAAAAGATCTCAAAATTCATCATGACCTATCACCTTGCAAACAACGAGGCCGCTATAAAATTACTGCTAATCCTTCCTACCAAGACCTGTTCATACTGCTGAGCATTGTGCAAAAGCGTCATTTGGATTTGCATCTGTGACTGAGCATCCACTTCATACGACGCTACTGCCGCACCTAATTTATCCAGATGATCTAAATAATCCTTAATCTTGGCATCTTCGGCAGCATTGACCTTGCCGGCGCCGAAACTAAAGCGAGCTGTGGCTACGATATTCTCGATATTGCGAGCTACCAGTTGTTGAGCCAAAAGCCTCAAGTACTGCTGCACTTGTTGATCAGGTTGTGTGCTATGAAAAAATGTCTGTGAGGCCAGAACATAGCGGTACAAGGGTGCGGCCGATTGTTCAATTAAAGCCTTTTCATGATCACTAAGCCTGGCCTGAGGCTGACTCAGCTTACTCATGATGCTTGCAAGCTCACCGGTCAATACGGCTGCAATATTGTTTTTAGCCAAATCCGATATAGCCACACTGACTGGAGAACTGGTTAGCTGGGTACAGGCATCCGGACGGGCCAGCTTATCCTTGCAATGCCAGACTTGTACCGTCTGTGCCGAAGCTATGGGGGTACCAATCATCGCATCGAGTATGGCTTTACCATCGAAACTCAGACAATCGCGCGTGGATGAGCAAGAGGCATAGAGCATGCCCGGATAATATTCAGTCTTGGTTGATGCATCGCTGCCTAAACTGGCATCACGGTGCAGTATTAGCGTGCCGGTTAAATTCATAACCCACTCCGCCAGATTGGTGTCCTCAGAAAAAATAGGCGATTGCATCAGGACATACCAGGAAAGATTTCCTTGATTAAAATGCTCAGGATCCGAGGCTAATACACCGGGTCTAGCTCCGCCACGACCACAACTAGCCTGGGCTTGATCACGCGTCATCCCTGCATTGATCACTTGCCGTTCAATGCAAATCTCTCTGTCTTCTGCATCATTAATCTGCGTGTAACTAGGCAGCCCTGCGGCTGAGAAACCAGCACTCAGTACGTTTTGCGCCGCACTGCAGGAGTCCATCTGTAATTGATTGAGAAAATCGGCTTTGTCCTTGACCCAATCCATGGTATCAGCCAGTAGCGACGATACGTATTTAATTGCCAGGTTGTAAGCCAGCATCTTGGCGTTTTGTCCAATAGCTCGCAACTGCTGGATAATTTCGTCTTTGTTGACGAAATTAAACCCACCAAGTTCACTATCGATACCGGTACAACCTCCCGAATAGTGGGGCGAGGTATAGCTAAATAACTGACCTATCCGACGCGAAGGTACTGCCATGGATTGAGAACCTCCCGTCCAATATCCACCATATTGATTATGATAAACACCAGCAGACGTATAATTTCCATAGCCTGCGGCTCCAATCCAGCTTTGCATTTCTGACTGCAAACCCGCCTGAGCTATCCCCTGATAGCAAGCCAAACCACAAAACATCCATCGCCATGGGCAAAATTTCATGATTTTCTCCCTGAATGAATTGAACTCACGGGGCCTTCATAAAGGGGTATCCCTAACAAGACCGCCAAGCGGCGGCGTAAGTCGACCCAGTTCATCAAGCCAAATCCTACCGTTTGAATTTGATCTGTTCTTGGATTTACCAGATACAAAGCTGGCACGACCTCAGGCATAAGATGATGCCGCCATAGAATGGCGGGGTCCTGCCATGGGAAGGGAAATTCATCATTACCTTTCCCGTCCAGACTGAGTGGCATGACACTAAACCCATAACGGCTTGAAAATTGCCGCAATAAGGGGGAGAACTTGCGACAGTAGGGACAATCACTTCGAAACACATAAAGCAGCCCCTGGCTCAAGGCACCCTGTGCCAATCCCTGGTCAAGATCTTTGCGTTGCTGATCTGCAACGGCCATCAGGCTGTCGCTACGTTGAGCATGATGCAGGGCAAAATCAAAATCAGGATGTGTCCATATGAATCGTTCAAATGCATCTGCATACTGTCCCGCCATGGCTAGAACCTGCCTTCTCGCAGTGAGCGCTTCGGCTATATTCTTGTCACTCGGTAATAGCATGGCTCTGGCTTCGGCCTGCTCCATATGCTCTCCCATTTGACGCAATGTCCCACGAGCATTGGTCGGTGCAGGCACCGGCTTAACCACCGGTTTTGACCTGACGGGTTTAAGAACATCATCGTGATACCAGACCCAGGATTGTGGGTCGTTATCATAAAAAAGATCAGCACTTGCCATGCATGGCCACGACCCTAAGACAAGAATTAAAATCTTTAATAGCATGTGCCTAGCAACCCATTGATAGATCGTGATTAACTTTGCCCATCATAAAAACTCCAGATGACGACCCTTGGGCTAAACCG
>JABEVH010000193.1 GCA_013043915.1 Pseudomonadales bacterium | reverse complement strand
GGACTCCGCGTACTCGGCCAACAAGGATCGAGGCACACCCTGTAACTGCATATGACCTCCGTGAGCAAAGCCCTTAAAACGCTCGGTCATATAGGTCAGGCCTGAGCTGGTAGCCGATAAGTTAGGCGTATCAATCTGTGCCAAATTCCCCAGACAGACTACTTTGGAGCCTTCTCCCGCTCGGGTAATAATGGCCTTCATCTGATGCGGCGTCAGATTCTGACACTCATCAATCAGAATCAATGAGCGCTGAAAACTACGGCCTCGTATATAGTTAAGCGCCTTGAACTGAATATTGGCACGAGATTTTACGTAATCGATAGAACCCGACGGACTTTCATCATTGAGATGCAAGGCCTCAATGTTATCGGAAATAGCACCTAGCCACGGATCCATCTTCTCTTCTTCGGTTCCCGGCAGAAACCCATGCTCTTCCGCCAAAGGCGGGGTAGAACGTGTTGCAATGATTTTATTAAATCTTTTGGCTTCAATGGTCATTTCAATGGCGGCTGCCAGGGCCAGTATGGTCTTGCCCGAACCCGCGGGGCCGGTAAGGCTGACCAAGTGAACATCGGGATCCTGAAGCAAATTGAGCGCCAGGGCCTGATGAAGATTTCTGGGTTTAAGTCCCCAGGCTCGAGCCCCCATCAAGCGATCCTTGGGCAAATCCAGCAAAACTATTTTTTCAGCATCTATCTCTCGCACTCTACCGACAAAGCCCTCTTCATCAACGATGAACTGATTGATGAATAAGGGATCCGTCACGGCCTGACGCGGCAATATATGCACCGTTTCACCCAGCAACTGACGGGTATCCACTGCATTAATTTGGGACCAGAAGGAACCTGAGAACTGTAAATACCCCTTGCTGACCTGACGTATATCCGAGACCAACTGATCATTATGATAATCTTCCGCAGCCAGTCCACAGGCACGTGCTTTCAGCCGCATGTTGATATCTTTGGTGACCAGAATCACCTTGCAACGAATATCGCGCGCCTGCAGCATAACCAGCTGGTTAATGATCTTATTGTCATTGAGCTCGTTGGACAGGTAATCCTGCTTATCATCACTGACTCTATCCATCAGTACCGACAAGGTACCCTGCATACCTTCTGGACCGCGACGAATCGGCAAACCCTGCTGAACCAGACTAGGTTCTGCATCTCCCAGCACAGCATCGATCAAACGTATGGCTGCCCGGCATTCCGCAGCCACCGAAGACTTGCCCGATTTAAGTTTATCGAGCTCCTCCAGCACCGTCATCGGAATGATGACGCGATGTTCCTCAAAATTCAGGAGGGAGTTAGGATCGTGAATAAGCACATTGGTATCGAGAACATAAACTTTCTGAGAAACTGAGCCTTGTGAACTATCATCCATGCTTTCACCCTCGCTTTGGCTGGTCAAATGGTTATATCACCTGTCACAACACGACGATCAAGGCTGCAGAATTGATTGCAAGTCACCTCCTGAAGTTACTTATACTTTTAAACACGGTTTCAACCCTATCATGCGATCGAGCCCTGAAATCAGCAAGTTTATTCACATGACAATTTCGTAAGTATTTCCACCATTTTGCTGCGCCTGATAGAGTGCTTGATCTGCCTGACGCACCAGTTCCCAGGCTTCCTGATCAGAACGGGCCATCACGGCGCCCAAACTCACATCGAGCTGAAAGACCTTGCCTTGTATAACTATCTCCTGACGCAAATTATCACATAGCTTGCCGGCCAAGGTAATTGCTTCCAGTGACGTGCCTACTTCTTCAAGCATAATAGCAAATGAATCACCGCCTAGCCGAGCCAACGAGTCCGAACGACGCACACAAGATTGCAGTCTTTCAGAGGTCGTCTGCAAAAGAACATCTGCCACATGCCCACCTTGTTCCGAACTGATAGGCACCAGGTTATCGATAGAAATCATCATCAGTGCCAGTTCCGTACGGTTCCTGCGTTTGCGGGCCAACGCCAAATGCAGTCTATCCATAAACAGGGCATGCCCGATCAGCCCCGTCAAAGGATCACGTATACCTGCAGCCGATGACCCCGGCAGTACCTGTAACATCAGCAACAGCGCGGTTGGCTGGACTTCATCGAGCTTCTGCAAACTAGCCAATGCTTGTACTTCCTGTTCGCCTCGTATCCACACGATGGGAACCTGACGCTGAGCCTCACCCGCCAGGGCTGAAGATTGAGCCAGCGACAGCTCATCCGCTCCCTGTACCTCCAACAACCAGTCCTGTCCAGGAACCAAAATATCGCCCAGCAAGGCTTGCAGACTCTGATTAGTTTGTAGCCACTTCCCCTGATCATCTAACAGGGCCATAGGATGATAGGACTGATTAAAAACCTGTTCATACAGGCTTTCTCTGGATTGCTGATTCGCCAGGGCCATGAATTACCACCTCAACAGTAGATTGCCAACAAGCATAGACAATCTCACGCATTTCGTCTTTAAACCATGGCCCAGAACCCTCTTTAAGCGTCAGCACACGGGAGAATCCTGGTGTACATGCATCGCGCAAACAGGGTTCGGCAAAATCTCGCGGCACATAGAGCCGGCTAGGTCGCCCCTCCCCCCACATCCCCCATGCACGCAGCACATCGACGACAAATTCACTGCAAAATGTCCCTGGCGCAGCAGGCTTCCCCAACCACTGACAGATATTTCGCCGTACGTAGTCAATATAAGGTCGTTGTAAATGAGTCTCCAACACACTTCGCACCATGG
>JABEVH010000192.1 GCA_013043915.1 Pseudomonadales bacterium | reverse complement strand
GTGCGTTTGATCTGGCTTTGTATATGCATGCCCTACATGGTAGGGCAGAAATTCTGCGATGTTCAGTGTTATCTTGGGGTAAAGGGCAGCCCTAGACCATGCAACCTCTCGGAAAAGCTCATGTAAGAATCTCCCATCAGCTGAAAACTAACTAGTAGAAACTTCATGAGCATTCCCCTTGCTTATAATGGCTCCTGCCAATATCTTGTCTGCATGGCAGATGTGCTCTATCCACCAATAGCGCATGAAAGCCATGACTTTGGAAAGAGCACGATCCTCATTTCTTGACAACTGTTCATTAAATTTTTTGATGAACAATTATCAATTTATGCGTAAAACCCCGTCATGCTCCTGAAAATATTGGGGTCTATCGAAGAGCCTGTAAGGGTAGAATGGCAGGGATATAAGCATGCTGTTGATTTGTAGCGACTATAATAACAGCATTGAGTAGTGACTATGTTGGCCACCAAAACGCTCAAGGTTCGTGTGAAAGATCAGCATGTGAAGCTACTTTCTGCACAGGCGGCAGCGGTGAACTTTGTCTGGTACTACCTGAACTATCCCACTGATTCATCAAGGCGTATACCACCCAAACTTGTCCATAGACTCCCGTCTTTTCAGGGGCAGGACGAATCCCCTCCCTTTCAGCGTAAGCTGCAGTCATCGACTGAGGGCGGGGGAGGATGTTAAACCAGAGCGCGTAACCCACGTAGGTCCTGAATGATCTCTTGACTGAGGGCTTGAAACTTTCCATGTAGTAATTCTAAGGCTTTATCAACTTGGCCTATTTGTTTCAGAGCCACGATCTCAGCCGCTTGATGATGAAAGTCGCGATGTGTATTGAGCAACTTAGTAAAAGTCACATAGCTTCCTAGCTGTCTCTGGCCTGCACCGTGTAGCCAGGTCCCGAGTATGCAGCGGTCATCGGTACGAAGTACTTCAGGTTGCATGTCCTCTTTGGAAGAACCAATGACATAGTGATAGAGACGCTCATCCCAGGCTTTGTGGATCGCAATAATATGGTCAATGCTGAGAGAGGGATCAATAGCAACAGCGTGCAACAAGTCATCAGCATGATCAACGGTGTGTTTTCTGAATCGTTCGGCAATATTCATGAAGTGACTCCTCGTCTGAGTAGATCTGCCTCAGACTAGGGCCTATGAACTAGTAACTCCAAGCGAAAAATAAGCCAGATTGAGCGCCGATTGATATATGTCAGTCGTTGACTAAGGCTAGTAATGGCCTAAATGCACGGGCATCTTGGCCATTAATCACGACAATAGATTTGACTCATATAATAACAATAGATACCATATCAAATGATATTAATGTTGGCATGCTCCAAAGACGAGAATTGCCCTATGGATGAACTGCGTAACTTCGGATTTTTGCTCAAGGATGTTAGCCGACGCTATGTCTTACGTTTTGAGCAACGTGCCAAAGCCATGGCACTGACGTTACCCCCCTGTAGGGTGCTGACTTACTTGCAGCGCCATGAGGGTATCAGTCAGGCAAGATTGGCCGAATTAACCAATATAGAACCCATGGCCATGGTAAGAATTCTAGATCCCATGGAGGCCGAGGGACTGATAGAACGACGTCATGATCCGGAAGATCGTCGTGTCAGGCAGTTGTACCTGCTGCCCAAATCTAGACCAGCCCTCGAAGAAATTTGGCGGATTGCTGATGTGACCCGTGCCGAGACGTTTGCCGGTATCAGTGTGCAGGAACGGGACAGCTTCTTGAATACCCTGCAGCGGTTACATGACAACCTGTGTCGATTTGAAACCATGCCAATTCAGGCAGAACCGTCACCGAGTCCCCTATCCTCTGATGAGGACAGGTCTGATCTTTGCAGTTAGAGGCGGGATAACCATGACACACGCTAACCCGGAGCCATCAGCATCTACGTATAAAGGTTCCATGCGCACCTTGTTGATGCTTTTGGGCGTGTTCATTTTGCTAGCAGGCATCGGTTATATGTACTTGACCGGAGGCCGCTATGAAAGTACGGATGATGCTTACATCAAGGCGGCACGCGTTTCAATAAGCGCAGATGTTGCTGGGCGCGTTAAGGATATTGATGTGGCCGATAACCAGGAAGTTAAGGCAGGGCAGGTGCTGTTTCATTTGGATGATGCATCGTTTCGTATCGCTGTCGATAAGGCTAAAGCGGAGCTTGCCGCAGCTCACATGAAAATTATGACTATGAAAGCGCATTATCGACAAACCCAGGCTGAACAGGAAGGAGCATTAGAAACCTTACATTATACTCAAAATGAATTGGAAAGGCAGTTACGCCTCCTTCAAGCGGGGGTGGCTTCACAAACGCAGGTTGATCAAGCTACGCAAGCCAGAAATCAGGCGCGTAGCCATGTAGATAGTACCGGCCAGAAAATCAACGCTGAAGTGGCCGATTTGGCAGGAAATCCAGAGATAGCGGCCGATCAGCACCCTGATGTCAAACAGGCCATGGCTACGCTAGATCAAGCCAATCTCAATCTTTCTTATACCACCGTTCGTGCTCCAGCTGATGGTATCGTGACCCATGTTGAAGAAATACAAGCAGGCAATGCCATTGCAGCATCAACACCGGTATTTGCCTTGGTGATGACCCACGACAGCTGGATTGAAGCAAACTTTAAGGAAGACCAGATCACCCATATGCATCCAGGGCAAGCAGTTACTGTAACAATTGATGCCTGTGCTGGTCATACCTTACACGGTCAAGTCGTGAGCATGAGTCCGGGCACCGGATCACAGTTCTCGGTATTGCCCCCGGAAAACTCAACGGGCAATTGGGTTAAGGTAGTACAGCGTCTTCCGGTGCGCATTAAGCTGATTCAGCCCGATAAGGCCTGCATGTTACGGGAGGGTTTAAGCACCAATGTCAGCGTCGATACCGGTTATAAGCGCCATCTATTCAAACCGGCAACGCAGGACTAGGCGGTGAATATCTCTCTCAGTAAGGCCAGACATCGCTGGATTACTTTGTCTGTCATGCTTGCATCCATCATGCAAGCACTAGATAACACTA
Source organism: Pseudomonadales bacterium (assembly GCA_013043915.1). Lineage (GTDB taxonomy): Bacteria > Pseudomonadota > Gammaproteobacteria > Pseudomonadales > Moraxellaceae > JABEVH01. Next base: position 1,803 of record JABEVH010000192.1, on the reverse strand, counting down.
TTGCCAACGTGGCCTTGCCCAGAATCCAGGGTTCACTCTCCGCCACACAGGATCAAATGACCTGGGTGTTGACCTCTTACATCATTGCAGCGGCGATCATGACGCCGCTGAGTGGATGGTTAGCAGGACAGATAGGGCGTCGCCGTGTATTTCTAACGTCTATCGTGGGATTCACCTTGGCATCTGCACTATGTGGCCTAGCGCAGTCGTTGCCTGAAATCGTCATTGCCCGCATGTTTCAAGGCCTGTTTGGAGCTGCGCTTATTCCTATGTCTCAAGCTGTGCTGCTGGATATTAACCCACCACATAAACACTCTAGCGCCATGGCGATATGGGTTATGGGAGTTACGATAGGTCCCATTCTCGGACCTGCCCTAGGTGGATGGTTGACCGAACATTACAACTGGCGCTGGGTTTTTTATATCAATGTTCCCTTTGGCATACTCTCTTACCTGGGCATAGTTTCCTTTATGCAGGAAACGCCTTTGCGCAAGTCTCCATTCGATATGTTTGGGTTCGCAACCCTAAGTTTGGCTATTGGTTCATTTCAACTTATGCTGGATCGCGGTCAGCTCATGGATTGGTTCAGTTCAACGGAGATCCGCATCGAAGCGGCTATGGCTGGGCTAGCACTTTACCTATTTATCGTGCATCTGCTGACTACAAAAAAAGCACCCTTTATCAGCCCGGCCTTATTTAAAGACAGAAATTTTCTGACCGGCAATATTTTTATCTTTGTGGTTGGAGTTGTATTGTTTGCTACTCTGGCACTGCTACCACCATTGCTACAGGAACTCATGGGCTATCCGGTGGTGTTGACTGGTTTGGTAACGGCACCCCGGGGCATAGGGACACTGGCAGCCATGTTTATCGTTGGTCGTATGATGGGCAAGATTGATACGCGGCTCATCATTGCCATAGGGCTGGCTTTGACCGCGTTTTCACTGCTACAGATGACTAACTTTTTTCTGCAGATGAACAGTTCCATGGTCATTTTATCAGGCCTCACCCAGGGGTTAGGCACGGGATTGGTCTATGTGCCCTTGGCGGCAATTACCTTTGCGACTTTGCCCACAGCGTATCGCAACGAAGGTACGGCTATGTTTAGCCTAGTACGCAATGTAGGCAGCAGCATAGGCATTTCGGTGGTGGAAAGTCTGTTAACCCGCAATACACAGATCATGCATGCACGGCTGGCAGAGCAGGTGACTCCCTATAATGAAAGTCTGCATGCGCTATCACCATCAGCACTGACCACCGTGTTAGGGCTCGCCCACTTGAATGCCATGGTCAGCCGCCAGGCTGCCATGATTGCCTACAACAATGATTTTTACCTGATGATGTTGCTAACGTTGGGAGCTCTGCCTTTAGTCGCCTTGCTCAAAAAAAGCAAGACTAACAAGAACACTGAACCTGTGGTGATCGAATGAAAGCAAGACAGATGGGTTCAGCCGCACTGTTTATGGTTATGATCGCAGGTTGTAGCAGCGTGGGACCCAATTTCAAACGTCCGCTGACGCCTCACCCCTCAACGTACTCAACACATGATTCAAAAATCCTGCCTGCAGCGGTAGACATGCCTGCTCAGGAGCTAATAATAGGGCAGGGATTGGATAAGGCTTGGTGGCACATGTTTAAGTCATCAGCCATTGATAGTATTGTGCAGCAGACTCTGCACAACAACCCTGGACTTAAAGCTGCGTATTACGCGTTGGCAGAAGCGCAGGAGCGAGTTGCCGTATCAAAAGGAGCCCGTCAACCCCAAGTGAATATGACTACCGATGTCGGTCGCTCACGTTATGG
>JABEVH010000191.1 GCA_013043915.1 Pseudomonadales bacterium | reverse complement strand
TGAACCACATACTCGAAGTTCAACCCCCACTTGCTGCCATCGCCGAGCAACTGCTGATAGCGCGGTGTATCTTGCGGTGTTGAAATAATCAGGATATCCCGTATACCCGCCAGCATCAGTGTACTCAGCGGGTAATAAATCATGGGCTTGTCATAGACGGGCAAGAGTTGCTTAGAGATTGCTAGCGTCGCTGGGTGTAAGCGTGTTCCTGATCCCCCGGCAAGAATGATTCCTTTGCGCTTCACGTGTCGGCTCCATGGGATGATTGAGACAAGATATTATCGATAATGGCATCAACACCCTCTTGCCAGGTGGGCATGCATGCGAGCCCTAAACGTCGCTGCAGACGCTCGCCATTTAGGCGCGAGTTCCTGGGACGTGGCGCTGGCACAGGGTAGGCTTCACTGGCAATAGCCGCTATGGACTCAGGTCGAAGTTTTAACTCCATGCCGGCATCCCAAGCACGCCTGACGATATGACAGGCATAGTCATACCAGGTAGTCCATCCAGACGCGCTCAGGTGGTATGTTTCTGAATCTAAAGGATTGGCATGATCGAGTGCCAGCAGGTCCATAGTCACCTTGGCAATCAGTGCCGCTGAGGTAGGCGCGCCCTCTTGATCTGCAACCACCTTTAGACTGTCACGGGACTGAGCCAGCCTGAGGATGGTCTTAATAAAATTATTCCCGTGAATACCCGCCACCCATGATGTACGCAGAATAATATGCCTGCATCCCGATTGGCGGATAGCGACTTCACCCTGGCACTTGGTTCGTCCATAGACAGATAATGGATGCGTGGAATCCGTCTCTAGGTAGGGCCTGTCTCGCGTTCCATCAAATACATAATCGGTAGAATAGTGAATCATCAGTGCCTGGTGGCGCTGCGCCCAAGAAGCCATGACCTCAACACTATCAACATTAACTAACCGGGCAAGTTCTGGCTCACTTTCAGCTTTATCAACCGCCGTATAGGCCGCTGGATTGATGATTATCCTGGGTTGGTGTGCATCCAGCATCGCTGTCAAGGTCTCAGGCCGTGACAGGTCAAAATCTGTTCTGCTCAAAGCGACAGCCTGACTACCGGATAATAAACTGTGCAATTCAAAGCCTACCTGCCCGGAAATACCCGTCAGCAACACAGGTTTACTTTCCATGGTAATGCGTCTCCAGCCACTGGCGATACTGACCACTGGTCACGCCCTGAACCCATGACTGATTTTCCAGATACCAGATCACCGTCTTGCGTAGACCTGTTTCGAACGTTTCGGCAGGCTTCCAACCCAGTGCCTGCTCAATTTTGCTAGCATCAATAGCATAGCGACGGTCATGCCCTGGTCTATCCTGCACGTAGGTCATCTGCTGAGCGTAGGAGACCCCATCCTGACGTGGCTTAAGCTCATCCAATAAGCCACAGATGGCCATAACTACCTCTAGGTTGGTTTTTTCATTCCAACCACCGACGTTATAGGTTTCACCCACGGCTCCGGCTTCCAGAACACGGCGTATAGCACTGCAATGGTCCTTAACGTACAACCAGTCCCGAACCTGCTGACCATCACCATAAATAGGCAGGGGCTTACCCGCTAAAGCATGTAAAATTACCAACGGGATCAGTTTTTCAGGAAAGTGATAGGGGCCGTAATTGTTACTACAGTTCGTCGTCAGTACCGGTAGGCCATAGGTATGATGCCAGGCTCGCACCAGATGATCACTGGCAGCCTTGCTAGCCGAATAAGGGCTATTGGGTTCATAGCGATTCATTTCAGAAAATGGAGGATCGTCAGGGGTCAAGGTTCCATACACTTCATCCGTAGAAACATGAAGAAAACGGAAAGCATATTTCGCCTGATCACTCAAACCTAACCAATAGGCTCGCGTTGCCTCAAGGAGAGCAAATGTACCGACGACATTGGTCTGTATAAACTCACCCGGACCGTGAATGGAACGATCAACATGCGATTCAGCAGCAAAATTCACGATGGCGCGTGGCTGATGTTCAGACAGCAGCTTATCGAGCAAGACCCGATCACCTATATCACCGCAGACAAAGTGATGCCTGGCATCCCCCTCAAAAACTGATAGGGTCTGAAGGTTGCCGGCATAGGTTAACTTATCTATGTTGACTATGGGCTCATCAAGCTGCCTCAACCAGTCCAGAACAAAATTACCACCGATAAAGCCAGCGCCACCCGTTACCAACACCGTCATTTCATCTTAATCTCATGTGAACAAGTTGTTATCTGTAACACTACTCACGCTCATAAGGAATTTGACATATTCTTTCATATGACGACATGACACGTCGTTGATGTCATTCCAATCAAAGTTCACAGTGAGGTGGCCAGCAAAACACCGGCACGCTTATCGCCCACACGAACTTGCCATGTTATGCTGCCCCCTCTGCTGGTCATATTAAATCCCAATGGCCGAGGTGACTTATGCATTATTTTACAGTAATGCCTTATAAGGCCAAACTGTTATTATTCAGCTATTGCAACCACACCTAAAACGGCGGGGTTATTATGTAGCTATCTAATAAACCTGACTCGCCTTATTGGTTGATCGGATGTTTGATCTGATCTTTGATATATTTGCTGTACCATTCATCCGCTAGTTTCTTGTCCTTCTTCAAACCCAGCTTGCCCTCACTATAGGCTTGTCTTAGGACTCCCGCCGCCATCCAGTATTCACTGTCCGCCGAAGCGCGATACCATTGCAGCGCCTTTTTGTCACTTTGCTCAACACCCAGGCCCTGTTCGTACATCTGGGCAAGTGAGAACATGGCGCGGGCATTACCAC